>DATJJH010000001.1:0-28813 GCA_035492395.1 Trinickia sp.
CGATGCCGCTAAAAGCGTAGTTCGCGGGAGCACGCAAGCGCGTTCGCCGCGCGAACAGGCCTCCGGGGTGGGGGGCTGGCGTTTGGTGCACAATGCTCCCTACGCCTTTCATGCCGCGAGGCCTCGCGCCTTCGCTCCACCGATGTCGAATTCCATGAAACAACCGCCTCTGCCCGTCACCGTCCTGTCGGGATTTCTCGGCGCCGGCAAGACCACGCTGCTCAATCACATACTCGCCAACCGCGCCGGCCTGCGCGTGGCGGTCATCGTCAACGATCTGGCCGCGGTCAACATCGACGCCTCGCTCGTCAAGGACGCCGCCTCGCTGTCGCGCGTCGAAGAGCGGCTCGTCGAACTGTCCAACGGCTGCATTTGCTGCACGTTGCGCGACGATTTGCTCGCGGAAATCCATCGCCTTGCGAACGAGGGCCGTTTCGACGCCATTCTCATCGAATCGACGGGCATCGCCGAACCGATGCCGATCGCCGAAACATTCGCCTTCACCGATGACGAAGGCCGCACTTTGGCAGACGTCGCAAGGCTCGATACGATGGTGACCGTCGTCGACGCCTTCAACTTCCTGCGCGATTACGCATCGGCCGAGGCGCTGGCCGAACGCGGTCTCGCCGCGAGCGACGAAGACGACCGCACGATCGTCGAGCTGCTCATCGAGCAAATCGAGTTTTGCGACGTACTCGTCGTCAACAAAACCGATCTCGTCGATGCGCAAGCGCTCGAACGCCTGCAGCGGATCTTGGCACGCCTCAATCCGCGCGCGGTCCAGATCGTCAGCCGCTTCGGGGCCGTTCCGCTCGCCGAGGTGCTCAATACTCAGCGCTTCGATTTCGAGGCAGCGGCAAGCGCGCCCGGCTGGCTCGCCTCGCTCGAGCAAGCGCCAGGCGAAGCGCACGACCATGCTCACGAACACGAACACCGCCATGACCATGGCCATGCGGGCCATTCGCACGTCAGCGAAGCGGATCAATATGGCATCGGCAGCTTCGTCTACCGGGCACGCCGCCCCTTTCACGCAGAGCGTTTATGGAAGTTGCTGCACGAGGAATGGAAAGGCGTGCTGCGCAGCAAGGGCTTTTTCTGGCTCGCCACGCGCAACGACGTGGCCGGGTCGCTGTCGCAGGCGGGCGGCGTATGCCGGCATGGTCCGGCGGGCATGTGGTGGGCGGCGCAGCCGCGCGAGGAGTGGCCGCAGGACGACGAGCTGTCGGCCGAAATCGCCGCCGACTGGTACGGTGACGAGGATGATGCGTCGGTCGGCGACCGCCGTCAGGAACTGGTTTTGATCGGCATCGGCCTCGATGGAGAAGCCTGGCGCGCCCGGCTGGCTCGCCTCGCTCGAGCAAGCGCCAGGCGAAGCGCATGACCATGCTCACGAACACGAACACCGCCATGACCATGCGGGCCATTCGCACGTCAGCGAAGCGGATCAATACGGCATCGGCAGCTTTGTATACCGGGCACGCCGCCCCTTTCAAGCCGAGCGTTTGTGGAAGTTGCTGCACGAGGAGTGGAAAGGCGTGCTGCGCAGCAAGGGCTTTTTCTGGCTTGCGACCCGCAACGACGTGGCCGGGTCGCTATCGCAGGCGGGCGGCGTATGCCGGCATGGTCCGGCCGGCATGTGGTGGGCTGCGCAGCCGCGCGAGGAGTGGCCCGAGGACGACGAGCTGTCGGCCGAGATCGCCGCCGACTGGTACGGTGACGACGATGATGCTTCGATCGGCGACCGTCGCCAGGAACTGGTTTTGATCGGCATCGGCCTCGATGGAGAAGCATGGCGCGCCAGGCTCGACGCCTGTCTGCTGACCGACGAGGAATATGCGCTCGGGCCGCGCGGCTGGCAGGCCATGCCTGATCCGTTCCCCGACTGGGATCTGGACGCCGACGATCACGAAGGCGACGACGAAGGCCAGATCGTCCACTAGAGCGAAGGCAGGCCGCGACGCGTTGCAGATTTTCCGCATCGCGCCCGGCCAGGGCCCAGCGAAAAAAAACCCGCCAAAGGCGGGTGTCGACAAACCGTTAGTCGAAGTTCGACTTAACGCTTGTTGACGGCATCCTTGAACGCCTTGCCTGCCGTGAATTTGACGGTCTTGGCCGCCGGAATCTTGATGGTCTCGCCCGTCTTGGGGTTACGGCCCGTACGTGCCGCGCGCTTGCCCGAGCCGAAGCTACCGAAGCCGATGAGCTGCACCGCGTCGCCCTTGGACACTGCCTTCTTGATCACTTCCAGCAGCGTATCGAGCGTTTCGCCGGTTTGAGCCTTGCTGGCGCCCGTCTGCCCTGCGACGGCGTCGATCAGTTCCTGTTTGTTCATTAACGTTCCTCTTTATCAGATTGAAGTGACACGGACAGCGCAAACGCGCCGAATTATACGTACGCAAGCTGTGCCGTCGAGTAGCTGTGGGCAAGCGTGCGCCGCTCGGTCGCGCTGAACCCCTGGCGGTACGGCCTTGCGGCGCTTGCTATGATAGCTCAGCGCAAACCCAATAACGGCAAGGCTTCCAAAGAATTTAGCGCTGGCGAGCCTTGTCGGCGCTGGGTTTGAGCATTGTCGTACTCGCAAACCCCTGCTGCCAAGGGCCTCGCGACATCCGAGCGCATCTTCGTTGGATTTTGCCAACGCTCGCGAACGCCCGCCTGGCTTGGGTTTGCGGCCGATCGACCCGGTCCGGGGCGCCTCGATTAGGGTTGCCCCTTACGTCCGCGCACGCTCTTTTCCCACACTTTCCGCTTGCCGATGACTTCCAAGCTGATTCCCGCCACGTTGGCCTTTTGCGACGACGGCACGCCGTTTTCCCCTGCCTACGACGACATTTATCACAGCGCCGCGGGCGCTTTCGCCCAGGCGAGGCACGTCTTCTTGAATGGAACCGGCCTGCCGGAGCGCTGGCGCGCCCGGCGCGTCTTCACCATCCTCGAAACCGGCTTTGGCGTCGGCGGCAACTTTCTGGCCGCTTGGGCAGCCTGGCGCGCCGATCCTGAGCGCTGCGAGCGGCTGGCGTTCGTGTCGATCGAAAAACACCCTTTCAGCACCGACGATCTACGCACGTTGCACGAGCGCATGGTTGCCGATGCAAGCGTTTCGCCGCTCGCCAAGCAGTTGACGGATGCTTGGCCGCTCTTGACGCCCGGCCTACATCGTCTCGAATTCGAAAACGCCCGAGTGACGCTGACGATCGCTTTCGGCGATGCCCTCGAGCTGCTGCCTAAGCTCAGACTGCGCGCCAACGCGTTCTTTCTCGATGGTTTTTCGCCTGCCAAGAACCCGGATCTATGGTCGCCGGCCGTTTTCAAGTCGTTAGCCCGCCTCGCGGGCGAAGGAGCGACGCTCGCGACTTACACCTGCGCCGGACATGTACGACGAGGGCTGGACGAAGCGGGGTTTGCTTGCACCAAGGAGGAGGGCTTCGCGGGCAAGCGCGCGATGCTCGTCGGCCGGTTCGCGCCGCGCTGGCGCACGCGGCGCCATGAACCGCCGCGCCCGTACGAGGTGAGCGAGCGCCATGCGATCGTCGTCGGAGCGGGACTCGCCGGCTGCGCATTGGCCGATCGTCTCTCAAGCCGAGGCTGGCGCGTGACGCTGGTCGAGCGCCATTCACGGCCGGGCAGAGAGGCGTCAGGCAACCCGGCGGGGGTGTTCCATCCGCTGCTCTCGCGCGACGACAGCGTCGCCTCTCGCGTCACGCGCGCGGGGTTTCTTTATGCGCTTGGGCGATGGCAGGCGCTCGAGAACGCCGGCCACGCTTTTGCGCGCACGTCGAACGGCTTGCTGCAAATTGCCGATGACGACGACGAGGCCCAGGCGCTGACGGATGCCATTGCCGCGCACGGCTACCCCCGCGACCTCGTTAGCGCCGTCTCGGCCGACGAGGCGCGAGCCGTGGCCGGTGTGGCCGTATCGCGCGGCGGATGGCTTTACCCGCAAGGCGGGTCGCTGGACCCGGCAGCCTTATGTCGGGCGC
Source organism: Trinickia sp. (assembly GCA_035492395.1). Classification (GTDB taxonomy): domain Bacteria; phylum Pseudomonadota; class Gammaproteobacteria; order Burkholderiales; family Burkholderiaceae; genus Trinickia. Next base: position 3,981 of record DATJJH010000001.1, read on the forward strand.
TGTGCGACGGCGCGGGCGATGCGCTCTCCTGGCGCACCGGCTTCGAAGCGGCGCGCGTTGCGCGCGACGGCGATGCTTGGGCTGTCGTCTCCACCACCGGCGAAATCATCGCGCGCGCCCCCGTCGTCGTCTTCGCCAACGCCCGCGAGGCTGCACGCCTTTCGGGCTCGCGCTATGCGCCCACGCGCATCGTGCGGGGCCAGCTGACGCGTCTGCCACCCCGGGCGACACCGCCCTTACGGCTGCCGCTCATCGGCGAAGGGTATGCGATCCCGCTCGCGGACGGCCTCGTCGCCGGCGCAACGTATGACGTCGACGATGCCGGCAACGATTTGCGTACCGAAAGCCATGCCGAAAATCTGGCGCGTCTCGCTCGGCTGATCCCGGATTTCGATCGAATGGAAACGTCCGCCGGCCTCGATTGCGCGACGTTGACAGGCCGCGTCGCGTTTCGCTGCGTCACAAGCGACCGTCTGCCGATGATCGGCGCTCTCGCCGACGAAAACGCGTGCGAACGCCAGGCGGCCTCGCTGCGCGGAGCATGGCCGCTCGATCTGCCCCGCTCGCCGGGCCTGTACGGCGCCTACGCGTTCGGCTCGCGCGGCCTCGTTTGGGCCTTGCTAGGCGCGGAACTCATTGCCTCTCAGCTGGAGGGAGAGCCTTGGCCGCTCGAGGGCGATTTGGCTGAAGCGCTCGACCCAAGCCGCTACTTGCTGCGTGCGTTGCGTCACGGCTTGACCTAGGGCTTATCCACCGCAACCTGTGGATAAGCCCGTGAGTGGCCGGTGGGATGTGTGTGTAATCGATGTGGACGTAAACGGGACAAATCGCCCCGGGCGTCCGGGGACCCAAAAGTTATGCTTTGAAAGGGGCGCGCCCCGCACACGCTGCGCAGACGGTTATGAATTCGCCAAAGCTTTGATTCGGCGAGGTAAACACGGGTTGTACACAGATTTCGACCGCCTTTGTTAACTACTACTACGTATACATACGTAAACAAGTAAACCCAACGTCATAGCGCACGCCTCGCCGTGTATCCGGTCCAATGCACGGCATGTGACGACCGGCGCATGTTTTCGTCTGCCTGCAGCCGGCCCTCAAGGCCCCACGACAGCGCAAATCGGACAAATTCTCTCCGCAATGCGAAATATGGTGTCGTTTGTACCGAGATCAATGCAAATCAATGTTGAATCCCGCGTGTTCGAGGCAAGCTATGGCACAATCCGTGTTCCTCTTGCACAAGTTGCATGGCGGCGCGTCGCTGATTTGCCGCGCCAACCGGGGTGATGTCCGCCGCCGCGCTCCACGGAGCCGGTCCGCGGGGTCGCCGCATCTAACCTCGACGCGCCGGGCACGCGCCGCGCTCAATCGGAGCGCTCGGCGCCATGTGCGCAAGCCGGTGCGTTTCGTCGTCGCCACGACCGGCAGCCGCCGAGCCGTCGGCACATACCCTTTCCGTCCGCGTCACGACACGTTGCTGTAAGACCGGACAAGCAAGCCACGAGAAAGAGCCGTCGCGGACGAATCGTCCCGCGCGACTATCCGTCAAGGAGCAGCTATCAGATGAAATCGGCGTTTTCATTCCTTCCGCACTGGCCGTTCGTTCCCGACGCGGTTTTTTGGGCAGGACTTGCCCTGGTCGTCGCGGGCCTGCTCGGCGAGCTTTGCCACCGCGCGTGGCGCCTGCCTCGGATTACGGGCTACGCGGTGATCGGTCTCATCGCCGGATCGGCTGGCTTCGGGGCGATCGATGCGGGCGGGAGCGGCACCTCGCGTCTGCTGCTCGACGTCGCGCTAGGGCTGCTATTGTTCGAGCTGGGCAGCCGCCTGGACTTGCGCTGGATCCGGCGCAATCCGTGGCTCGTGGCATCCAGCTTGGCCGAGGCCACGCTGACGTTCGTGCTGGTACTGGTGGCCCTCTCGTTCACGCACGTGAGCGCGGCCGTGTCCACTGTAATCGCCGCCATCGCCATGTCGACGTCGCCGGCGATGGTCGTGCAGCTCAAGACCGAGCTGCGGGCGGAGGGGCAGGTCACGCAGCGGCTGCTTACGCTCACGGCGCTCAACAGCATGTACGCCGTCGTCATCGAGAAAATCGCGTCAGGCTGGCTGCACCAGGAGGTCTACGGCAACGTCTTCGCGACGATCATCCAGCCGCTCTACCTGCTCGTGGGCTCGCTCGTCCTCGCCTATTTGCTCGCGCGAGCCTGTACGTTCTTCTATCGGACGATGCAAGTTCAAGACGAGCATTCGTTCGTCGCGCTGTTCGGGCTCGTGCTGCTGGCCATCGCCATCGCGCATCTGTTCAAGCTGTCGACGATTCTGACGCTGCTCGCCGCCGGCATCATCGTCAAGAACCTGCAGGCGAAACCGCAATTGTGGCCCGAGCATTTCGGCACGGCCGGCTGGTTGCTGACGGTCATCTTATTCGTGCTCACGATGACCGCATTCGAATGGCGCGACATCGCGCTGGGCGGCGTCGCGGCGCTCGGGCTTATCGTGGCGCGCTTCATCGCAAAGCTCGTCGGCGTGCTCGCGTTCGCCAAGCCGAGCGGCATCGGCTGGAAGCAGGGGGTCGCGCTCGGCCTGTCGCTTTCGCCGATGTCGGCGCTCGCCTACCTGCTCGTCGACGACACCTATGCGCTGTATCCGAACTTCGACCCGACCCTGCGCGCCGTCGTCATGTGCGCGATCGCGCTATTGCAGCTCGTCGGGCCTTGGCTCGTCTATCGCAGTCTGGCGCTCGTCGGCGAGCGGCGCGTCTAAGGACGCACGGCGCATGGCTCGCGTTGCATGCGTCGTGCTCACGCAGCGCGCTATCCGCGTCGTCGTTTCTGCCTATTCTCCCTATTGGCCGCTCTTGGATTGAAAACACACCATGGCACTTGAACCGTTCATCAATTCCAAACCGTTCACGTTCGGCGTCGAGCTCGAGATCCAGGTCGTCAACACGCACGACTACGATCTGACGAAGGCGGCATCGGACCTCATGCGGCTCGTCAAGGATCAGAAGATTCCGGGCAACATCACGCCCGAAATCACCGAAAGCATGATCGAGCTGTCGACGGGCATCTGCAATTCGCACGAGGAAGCGCTCTCGCAGCTGCGCCTGCTTCGCGACACGCTCGTGGCGGCGGCCGATCAGCTCAACGTGGGCCTGGCCGGCGGCGGCACGCACGCATTCCAGCAATGGAGCGAGCGTCAGATCTTCGATGCGCCGCGGTTTCAGTACTTGTCCGAGCTGTATGGGTACCTCGCCAAGCAGTTCACCGTGTTCGGGCAGCACGTTCACATCGGCTGCCCCGATCCCGACAGCGCGCTGTTCCTGCTGCATGCCATGTCGCGATTCATTCCGCATTTCATCGCCCTTTCAGCCTCCTCGCCTTACGTCCAAGGCGTCGACACGGGTTTTCATTCGGCGCGGCTCAATTCCGTGTTCGCTTTTCCGCTGTCGGGACGCGCCCCGTTCGTGCTGACCTGGGCCGGTTTCGAGGAATATTTTTCGAAGATGGTCGCGACGGGCGTGGTCAACAGCATGAAGGATTTCTACTGGGACATCCGTCCCAAGCCGGGTTTCGGCACCATCGAGGTGCGCGTCATGGACACGCCGCTGTCGGTGGACCGCGCGGCGGCGATTGCTTGCTACATCCAAACGCTCGCGCGGCACTTGCTCGTCGATCGGCCGTTCACGCCGAAGGAAGACGACTACCTCGTCTACACGTTCAATCGGTTCGAAGCGTGCCGCTTCGGCTTGGGCGGTACCTGCATCAATCCGCAAACGGGCGAGCGCCGCACGATATTCGAAGACATTCTCGACACGCTTCGAGTGATCGAGCCGCATGCGCAGGCACTGCAATCGTCAGCTGCATTGCGTGAAATCGCAAACATTGCGCAAGGGCAGGTCAATGACGCGACTTGGTTGCGCGGCATCGTGGCAAAAGAGAAGTCGTTGCACGAAGCTGTTCGCCAACAGTGCCTGCGATGGCGGGGTGTTTAGGTTTTTACGTTTACAACGTATACATACGTAGTAGTAGTTAACAATGGCGGCCCGCGTCTGTGGAGAACGACGAATTTCGCTGACGCATCAACGACATGCGCAAACGATAACTACGTGTTTCCCGCGTGCGGAAGTGCCATGAGCTCGGGGCAACTCAGGACGCATTTGTATTCCGTCCTATGTTATCCAGAAATGACGCACATTCGGTTCGCGTGGTTATACAACGGTTGTCCACAGACGCCTCTGAATAACTTAGCTGTACTATTCGCTTTCGTCGCTTAAAATGGCGGGTCATCCCACGGGGCTGCCGGGCGCGGCAAGGCAAGGCAAGGCGCAAGCAGGCAACCGAATCAGCAGCAGCATGCTGTCAATTGCGAAATAGCGAACGAAGACTATGAGCGAAGGTGTATACGGAGAGCAGGCGACCGGGCGCGTGACCCACAGCCTGCTACGCTTAAGCACGGCGATGCGCAGCCAAGCGTGGGAGTGGGCCGAAAGCGCGGGACTCACGCCGACGCAGGGCGAAATTCTCGTGTTGCTGATGCAGCGCAAGGCACCGTTGCGCCTAGGCGAGATTGCTCGCGAGACGGCGCTCACCGCTGCGACGACGAGCGACGCCGTCAGCACGCTCGAAGGCAAAGGCCTGATCGAAAAACGCCGCGCGACGGAAGACGGCCGCGCGCTGGCCGTCAAGCTCACTCCGCGCGGGCGCGCCGCGGCCAAGCGTGCCCAGCAGTGGCCGGATTTTCTCGCGGAAGCCATCGGTTCCCTGCGCAACGAAGAGCAGGCCGTCTTCTATCGCACGATGATCAAGATGATTCGCCAGCTTCAAGTCCAGGGCGACATCGCGCCGCATCGCATGTGCGTGACGTGCAAACACTTCGAGGCCAGCAAAAGCCCGAAGAAGGCGGCCCACCGCTGCAGCTTCCTCGACTTGTCGATCAGCGACGTCGATCTGCGGCTCGATTGCCCCGTCCATGAAGAGGCCGATTCGCTGACGCAGAAAAAGATCTGGAAGATCTTCGCGCAAAACGCGGCCTGACCGGCTCGGGCGAGCGTCAGGCGCGATTTCGTTCGTTCGGCGTTGAACGAAGGCGTGCTCCCCGTGTACGATTCCGATTTGCGACGTAGAGAACGTCGCAGCCTGACGCGGCGCCCACGAGCGCCGCGTTTTCCATCCCGCGATCGAAAACGCGACGCCGCTCAGTCGGCACATAGGCTTTTCTGAGGATTTATCGATGAGTTCACGCAAGTTGGTCGTGCGCCAGTCCGGCGTGCATGGCAAGGGCGTCTTTGCCTCCGTGCGCCTCATGGCGGGCGAGCGTCTGCTCGAATACAAGGGTGAGCGCATCTCGTGGAAGGAAGCCTTGCGGCGGCATCCGCACAATCCCGCGGAACCGAATCACACGTTCTATTTCGCGCTCGAGGACGGGCGCGTCATCGACGGCAAGGTCGACGGCAACAGCGCGCGATGGATCAACCACTCGTGTGCCCCGAACTGCGAGGCGGAAGAAGTGGAGGGCCGCGTCTATATCCACGCGCTGCGCGATATCGACGCCGAGGAAGAGTTGTTTTACGACTACGGTCTCGTCATCGACGCGCGTCAGACGAAGAAGCTCAAGGCGGAGTATGCGTGCCGATGCGGCGCGCGCAAGTGCCGCGGCACCATGCTCGCGCCCAAGGAAGAAGGCAAAAAAAGCAAGAAGGGCAAGAAGGACAAGAACGGCAAGGCATGAACGCCGGCCGCGGAATCAGTCGGGGCAGACGCGACTCGGTGCGGGCGAGCTCGGCGGCACATTCGCACCGTCTTGGCCAGGGCTCGTCAACGGGACGCGCAGCACGAACCGGGCGCCTCCTCCCGTAGCGTCTTCGTAACGTACGTCGCCCCCGTGCAGCTTCATGATGTCGTGCACGATGGCCAGACCCAGGCCCGCGCCCGCGTCGACGCTGGCGTCGGCCGCATCGTGGCGGTCGCCGCGAAAAAATCGCTTGAACAAATCGGCCTGCAAAGTCGCTGGAACCCCCAACCCGTTGTCCTCCACCGCTATTTCCGCGAGGCGCGCGTCGTTTTCGCCGATCGCTTGCGAGACGGTGACGGTGACGTTCGCGCCTTCCAGTCTTGCGGCCGGGAGATACTTGAGTGCGTTGTCGAGCAAATTCGCGATGACTTCACGCAGTAGGACGACATTGCCGCGCACGAGCAGCGGCTTGTCGTTCGAGGGGTCGTCCAATCGCTGAAATCCCAGATCGACATGCCCCGCCAATGCGCGCGGCACCCATTCGGCGCCGGTCTCGAACGCAAGGGCGGCGATGTCGAGTTCGGTGAAGCGCGCGGCTTGCTCGCCCGGTTCGGCGCGTGCGAGCGAGAGCAGCTGATTCGACAGTCTGACGGCGCGATCCGCCGCCGCGCGTAGCTCGCGTACGGCGGCGAGCGTCTGGCTCGGATCGCGCGCAGTAGCCGCTTGTTCGGCGTGGAGTTTGACGGCGGTGAGGGGGGTACGCAGCTGGTGCGCCGCATCGGCGATGAATTTACGCTGCGCGTCGAGCGCCGTCTTCAGTCGCACGAGCAGTGCGTTCATCGCGCTCGTCAACGGCCGGATCTCGATCGGGACATAGCTTTCGTCGACGGGCTCGAGCGAGGTGTGCGTCTGCCGATTGAGCGAATCGGCGAGCACAGTCAGCGGGTTGAGTTGCTGGTTGACCACCCGCCAGACGATTCCCCAGCCCGCCAAAAGCAGCAGCAGCAGCGGCATCATGATCGCGACGAGAAATTCCGCGGCGATGCGGTAGCGATGCCGCAGCGGTTGTGCGACTTCGACGATGATCGGCTTGCCCACGTTTTGCAACGCGCGCACCTGAGCCACGCGCACCCGCATGCCCGCATACTGCGCTTCGAACACGAAGGCGGCGCGCTGTTCGCGGATGCGAGTGCCGAACAGGGGCAGCGCCGAATCGCCGGCGATCTCGCGCTCGCCGTCGCTAATGCGATAAATCAAGCCTTCGCTCGGATCGGAAAACATCGCTTGCGCGAGCGGTGGCACGGTCGAGCGAGCATTGGGCCCGGCGATCTGGATTTGCTTGGAGATGGCGGTCGCGAGATCGGTCAGCGACCGATCGATGACGTGCTGCGTGTATTGCCACGCCAGCCAATAGGCGATGAGGCCGCTCATCAGCGCAAGCAAGGACAACGGGGCGGCAAGCCGCCGAAGCAGCGAGCGGCGCAAACTGGTCGCGGCGACGAACGGCATGGCGGAGGAAAGGAGCGTTACGACGCCTGGCGGATTTCCTGCAGCAGATACCCGAAACCGCGCACCGTGACGATTTCGACACGGCAATTTTCGAGCTTCTTGCGCACCCGATGCACATAGACTTCGATGGCCGTGTCGCCAAGATCGCCGCCGAAGTGGGTCAGATGATCTTGCAGTTGGGCTTTGCTGACGACGCGGCCATGGCGCAGCAGCAGCATTTCCAGCACGGCGAATTCGCGCGGCGAAAGTTCGAGCGCTTTGTCGTCGTTGAAGATACGCCGATCGACACCCGACAGGCGCACCCCGCCGAGCGACACCTCGGGGCGCGGCACGTCGCTGTGGGGACCGCTACGGCGCATCACGGCGCGAATGCGCGCTTCGAGTTCCGCGGGTTCGAACGGCTTGAGCATGTAGTCGTCGGCGCCGGCGTTCAAGCCCTGTACACGGTCGTTCAGTTCGTCGCGCGCCGTCAGCACGATCACGGGTGTGTGGCGATTGCCTTGTCGGAACCGCGAGAGCAGCGTCATGCCGTCGATGCCGGGCAGGCCGAGGTCGAGAATGACGAGTTCGTGGCGGTTTTGCGTGAGCGCCTGCTCGGCAAAGATACCGTCATGAACCATGTCGACGGTAAACCCGGCTTGTTCGAGACTGCTTTGGATGCCGCGCGCGATGGGGCGGTCGTCTTCGATCAGAAGGAGTCGCATGGAATTCGCTCAAGTACAATGGGTTACGCATTTCTAGCACGCCGACCGGCAATGCCTTCTTCGCCACAGCCAAGCGTGCCGCCGCAAGAGAAGCTCCGGCAGGCGCCCAAGGCATAATCCCGAACCACATGTCCGAGATCTCGATCAACGAACTGGAAGCCGCGATCAACTTTTGGCGCACCCGCTCACCTTCGAGCGGCGACGAGCTAAGCTTGTGCAAGGAGGCTAGCGCGCTCTCCAAGCCGTATGCGCTGATGATTGTACAGCGTCGAGCCAGCGTACCGTCAGACGGGTTAGACCCGGGGGCGCGCGATGCCTGGGACGCCTACGTGCGCGCCATGCGCGGCTAGCTCCCGCGCTGCATCGTCCTTGCGACCTCCTCGATGAACCGAGCGAGCGCGATGTCCCGTTCCGTGACGCCGTTCGCCTCGTGCGTCGTCAGCGTAACGTCGACCGTGTGATACACATTGAACCATTCCGGGTGGTGGTTCATCTCCTGCGCCTTGATGGCCACGCGTGTCATGAAGCCGAAAGCTTCGTTGAAATCGGCGAACTTGAATTGGCGGTGGATCGCGTCGCGGCCCGTCACGGCCTGCCAGCCCGGGAGTTGAGCGAGCTGCGTCGAGCGTTCCTCCGATGTCAGTTTGTGGATCATTGCGTGCTCCTTTCATCGTTCGGCGTATGCCGATCCGACCATTCTTTCACAAGTGACGATGCGACGCCGGGCGGGCGCGAGGGGGAAACGTCCGGAAGGGAACGGGCGGCGCAAGAAGCGAACCGTGCAATGCAAAACTAGCGCGAATAGTTGCAGGCTGCCGCGCAACGCAGATGCAAGGATGGGTTGACGTGCGACAATCGCGCATAGTTGAACCCATTTATGCGGAAAAATCTCATGCTGGAGCTCGATCATTTCGACTTGGCGCTGCTCGAAGTACTGCAGCGCTTCGGCCGTGCCACGCATCAGCAGCTAGGCGAGCGCGTGCCGCTTTCTCCGTCGCAGATCGGGCGGCGGCTGCAGCGGCTCGAATCGCTGGGCGTCATCGACGGCTATCGCGTCGTGCTGCGGCCCGAAAAGCTGGGGCTTGGCGTGACGGCATTTACGAGCCTCAAACTGAAACATCACGGCGATTCGATCGTCGAGCAGTTCCAGCAGCAAATCGACATGCTGCCCGAAGTGCTCGAATGCCATGCGGTGGTGGGCGACGCCGATTATTTGCTGCGCATCGTCGCGCCCGACTTGAACGCGCTGTCGTCCTTCGTCATGAAAAGGCTCATGCGCGTGCCGGGTGTCGACAGCGTGCGCTCGAACATCGTGCTGACGACGTTCAAGCGCAATGGGCCGCTACCGCTCGATCACCTTTCGCCCGGCGCTGCGCCCGCATGAGCGTTCTAGCGCGAGCGTCCGCGCTTGCGATGCGTGTATCGCCTCAGGCGGCGATGCTTTCGTTGAGCAGATCCACATAGGCCACGGCCACGAGATCGGCTTGCGAAACGCCGAGCTTCGCGAACACGGCGTGCGCCTCGGCCGTTCCGCCTTCTTCGTCGTCCTCAGGTTCGAGGACGACTTCGAGTTCGACGAAATCGCCCAGGCCATCGACGCGGTCGAGGTGAATGCGCGTGCGGCCCGTCAAATAGACGTGACGCTCCTTCGTGACGATGCCGCGCGTTGTCAGCGCCGTCGCGAGCAGCGCGTGCATGGCGTCGGGGTTCGTGACCGGACTGCGCGTGTAATACGACGCCTTCGGCCCTTCTCGATCGTCTCGCTGATAAAAGATCAGCTCCGAGGGCGTGCCGTCGTCGAACTGGCGCAGCTTCAGACGGCCGCGCGGCACGTCGTAGAAGAAATCCTGCTGATGAAAGATGAGGGGAGCGTCGTCCGCGAGCGCGGCCGCGCGTTCGCGCAGCGCGTCGAATGCGTGCGCGCGCGCTTTGAGTTCGATGTTGCGTGCCATGTCGAGCTCCTGTCGAAACGTGTGGATACGTGAGGTGAGACGGGGGCGGGCGGCCGGCCGGATGAAGCGATGAGCGCACCGGACCTAACACGTCGATGAGTTGCATCGGCAGTGTGCCGCCAAGGACAACGGGAAACGCGAAACGAGGAAAAAAACGCGCCGCGGGCAAGCCGGGCGCGAGTCGCTAATCTAACAAAAAGCGCCGACCATGGGGGCTAAGCCATCCTGTTCACAGGGCCCATTGCGCTTCGATGAGCTTGAATGCGGCGGCGATCGCCGGCTCATCCATGCGCGCCGCTAAGGCGACGAACGTCAATTGGGTCGGTACCGTCACGCCTTCGACGATCGTCAGCGCATGCGTGTGCGCTTCGGCGATCGCGATGGCGTCGCGAGCCAGCGAGAGGCCGACCCCCGACTTGACGAGATCGAGCATCGACGTTTCCTGATCGACCTCGGCCACTTTCACCGGATCGGCGCCGGCTTGCGCGAACAGACGCGAGAGCAGCCGATGATGCGCGGAGGCGGGCGGCGTCCAAATCCACGGCAGCGAGGCGAGCGAGCGCCAGTCAGGTGCGCGTCCGATGCGCTCCTTCCAGCCGGCGGGCGCGAGCACGCGGTATTGAAAGCGCGTGAGCGTCGCCGCGTGAAACATGCCCTCCGGCATGCCGTCGTCGATCGGCTGCCCAATGTAGTAGCCGACGTCGAGTTCTCTCGAGCGCACCTGCTCGGCCACCCATCCCGACATGCCGTGCCGCAGCGCCGTTTCTATCTGAGGATAGGTTTCGACGAGTTGTTTGAGAAACCCGCCCAGGCGCAGAAACTGAGGATCGAGAATCGTGCCGATGCGCAGCCGGCCGCGCACCTCCTGGCGCAGCGCCGCGGCGGCGCGTTCCACATCGCCCGCCGCGGCGAGCGCGCGTTCGGCATGCGGCAACAGCGCCTGGCCGTCGCGCGTAAGCGCAAGCCCGTGCGACGCACGGGTAAACAGCGTCACGCCGAGCGCTTCCTGCAGATTCTTGATCTGCAGGCTCACCGCCGGCTGAGTCAAATGAAGTTGCGCGGCGGCGCGCGTCAGATTGCCCAGGCGCGCGACCGTGGCGAAAGCGCGAAGCAAAGTCAGGTCCATGGAGGCGATATTAGCGCGGCTTATATCGCTGTTGAGCAGAACTCATTGGATTTCGCGCGGCGTTGGCGGGTACGCTTCTTGACGAACGGGCCGCGGCCAAATGAATGATGACAGCGGCTCATGACGGGGACACGACAACGGTGCGCATGATGACTACCGAAACGATTTTCGAAGGCGAGTTCGATTATGTGATCGTTGGCGCGGGCACGGCCGGATGCGTACTCGCGAACCGGCTCAGCGAAGACCCCGACGTCAGTGTCCTTTTGGTCGAGGCGGGCGGCAAGGATAACTATCGCTGGATTCACGTGCCGGTCGGCTACCTGTATTGCATCGGCAATCCGCGCACCGATTGGCTTTATCGAACCGGTGAAGAAAAAGGCCTCAACGGTCGATCGCTCTCCTATCCGCGCGGACGCGTGCTAGGCGGCAGCTCTTCGATCAACGGCATGATCTACATGCGCGGCCAGCGCGAGGACTACGACGAATGGGCGCGCGCAACGGGCGACGCGTCCTGGTCGTGGGATGCGGTGCTGCCGGTGTTCAAGCGCAGCGAGGATCACCATGGCGGCGCGAATCCTTGGCACGGCGTGGGCGGCCCATGGCGGGTCGAAAAACAGCGCCTCAAATGGCAGGTGCTCGAAGCGTTTCGCGAGGCTGCGCAGCAGGCCGGCATACCTGCCACAGACGATTTCAACCGCGGCGACAACAGCGGCGTCGGCTACTTCGACGTCAATCAGAAGCGCGGCATTCGATGGAACGCTTCCAAGGCGTTTTTGCGCCCGGCGCTCGAGCGGCCGAATCTCACCGTCGTCACCGGCGCGCAAGTGCGCAAGCTCACGTTCGACGCCAAGCGCTGTACGGGCGTGGCCTATCGCGGCGGCGCCGGCGGTACGCGCGACTTCATCGCGAAGGCGCGCCTTGAAGTCGTGCTCGCGGCCGGCGCAGTCAATTCGCCGCAATTGCTCGAACTGTCCGGCATCGGTAATGGGGCGCGACTGCAGCGGCTCGGGATCGAGGTCGTGAACGATCTGCGCGGCGTAGGCGAAAACCTGCAGGATCATCTGCAGTTGCGTATGGCCTACCGAGTTCACGGCGTGCGCACGCTCAATACGATGACGGCGCATTGGTGGGGCAAGATGCTTATCGCCATGCAATACGCGCTGTGGCGCAGCGGGCCGATGTCGATGTCGCCGTCGCAGCTCGGCGCGTTTGCTAAATCGGCGCAGAACGACGCATCGATCACGCGCCCCGACATCGAGTATCACGTGCAGCCGCTTTCGCTCGATCGCTTCGGCGAGCCGCTGCATCGATTCAATGCGTTCACGGCGTCGGCATGTCATTTGCGGCCGACCTCGCGCGGCAGCATCCACATCGAATCGCCGGACCCGCTCGCGCCCCCGACGATCGCGCCCAACTATCTCTCCACCGACTATGACCGTCATGTGGCGGCCAACGCGCTGCGGCTCACGCGTCGCATCGTGCAGGCGCCGGCGCTCGCGCGCTACGCGCCCGAGGAGATCCTGCCGGGGCCGCAATATCAAACCGAGGAAGAGCTCGTGCGTGCGGCCGGCGAGGTCGGCACGACGATTTTTCATCCGGTGGGAACATGTCGCATGGGCTCGGCCGACGACCCGCTGGCCGTCGTCGATGCCCGGCTTCGCGTGGTGGGGGTGGCGGGGCTGCGCGTCGTCGATGCGTCGGTGATGCCGACGATCACTTCGGGCAACACGAATTCGCCGACGTTGATGATCGCCGAGCGCGCGAGCGACATGATCCGCGCCGATCGTCGCGCGCAAGCGAGCGTTGGGCACAATCTGGGCGCAGCGCCGACCGTCATCGTCGCGTAAGCTGAGCAAGGTAAGCGCGTGTTCGGATGCAAGCTGCGCACGTTCGTTGCCGACACAATTAAGCACTAGTGCAAATCCCAATGATTGCGCTGCATCATTGGGGAGACAATGCGCGTTGCCGCATGGGGCGGGGCCGACCTCTCCGCATTGATGCACCATGCCAAAACGGCGAGCGTTCCCACAACCGGGGGCGCGTCGCCGAAAGATGCAGCGCGCTCGACAAGCGCGTGCCACATGCAGTGATTCGCCTGACTTCGCATGGAAGGGGACATGATTCTCGGCGACACGATTCTAGAAACGCGCGGGCTGACCAAAGAGTTCAAGGGCTTCACCGCCGTGAACGGCGTGAACCTGCGCGTGCGCCGCGGTTCGATCCACGCGTTGATCGGGCCCAACGGCGCGGGTAAGACGACCTGCTTCAATTTGCTCACGAAGTTTCTGGAGCCGAGCGCCGGGCAGATCGTCTTCAACAACGTCGACATCACGGGCGAGCGTCCCGCGCAAATCGCGCGGCGCGGCATCATTCGCTCGTTCCAGATCTCGGCGGTCTTTCCTCATTTGACCGTCTTGCAGAACGTGCGCATCGGATTGCAGCGCGCACTGGGCACGGCCTATCACTTCTGGCGCAGCGAGCGCACGTTGCATCGTCTCGACGATCGCGCGCACGAGCTGCTCGCGCAGGTGGGCTTGACCGATTTCGCCGATACGCCCACGGTCGAGCTTTCGTATGGGCGCAAGCGCGCGCTCGAGATCGCGACGACGCTCGCGATGGAGCCCGAACTGATGTTGCTGGACGAGCCGACGCAAGGCATGGGCCACGAGGACGTCGATCGCGTCACGGCGTTGATCAAGAAGGTTTCGGCGGGCCGCACGATTCTGATGGTCGAGCACAACATGAACGTGATCGCGGGCATCTCCGACACGATCACCGTCTTGCAGCGCGGCGAGGTATTGGCCGAAGGCAGCTATGCGGAAGTATCGAAGAATGCGCTCGTGATGCAGGCCTACATGGGTAGCGCGGATGCGGCGTTGACGGGAGCGCACTCATGAACCACACGGAGCGGGAAAGCATCGAGGTGAGCGGCGCCGCCCAATCGCTTGCCGACGCACCTGCCGCATTGACGATCGCCGGCCTGCAGGCCTGGTACGGCGAATCGCACATCTTGCACGGCGTCGATCTCGATGTGCGCCAAGGCGAAGTCGTGACCTTGCTCGGCCGCAACGGCGCGGGGCGAACGACCACGCTGCGCGCGATCATGGGGCTCACGGGCCGGCGCAGCGGGTCGATTCGCATCGGCGAACGCGAAACGATCGGTTTGTCGACGCACAAGATCGCGCACTGCGGCGTGGGCTACTGCCCCGAGGAACGCGCGATCTTCTCGAGTTTGTCGTGCGAGGAGAATTTGCTGCTGCCGCCGATGGTGGGCGCGAGCAGCAACGCCATGTCGCTCGATGAGATCTACGAGATGTTTCCGAACCTCCAAGAGCGGCGCATGAGTCAGGGCACGCGGCTCTCGGGCGGCGAACAGCAAATGCTGGCCGTGGCCCGCATTTTGCGCACCGGGGCGAACCTGCTGTTGCTCGACGAGATCTCGGAGGGCCTCGCGCCCGTCATCGTGCAAGCGCTCGCACGCATGATCCTCGAACTCAAATCGCGCGGGTACACGATCGTCATGGTCGAACAAAACTTCCGCTTCGCGGCGCCGCTGGCCGATCGCTTCTACGTCATGGAGCACGGCCGCATCGTCGAACACTTCGTCGCGAGCGAACTCGAAGGCAAGATGCCGGTGCTGCACGACCTGCTTGGCGTATAAAGCCCGGCGCGTTGGCTTGGCGGCGACCATCGGCGCGCCGCATGCTTCACAAATAGTTGCACGCACAACCAATAAGCGAAGAAGGAGATACCAATGAGGACCAAGTTGCTCGCAAGCGCCGTTCGTACTCTCGCAATCAGCGCCACCGCGCTGGCCGCAGCCCTCGCGGCGCAGCAGGCTTCGGCGGCCGAAAGCCAAGTCACGATCGGTTTCATCACCGATCTCTCGGGCCTGTATGCCGATATCGACGGTAAGGGCGGTGCGACCGCCATTCAGATGGCCATCGACGATTTCGGCGGCAAGGTCAACGGCCTGCCGATCAAGCTGCTGACCCAGGATCACCAGAACAAGGCAGACATCGCCGCGTCGACGGCCCGCAAATGGATCGACACCGAAGGCCTCGATATGCTGATCGGGGGCACGAACTCGGCGACGGGTTTGGCGATGAACGACGTGATCAAGGAGAAGAAGCGGCCGTATATCTCGATCGGCGCGGGTACCGATGCGCTGACGAACAAGCAATGCACGCCGTACACGATCCACTATGCATACGACACGACGGCGCTGGCCAAAGGCACCGGCTCGGCGATCGTGAAGCAGGGCTTGAAGACGTGGTACTTCCTGACGGCCGATTACGCGTTCGGCAAGTCGCTGGACGCCAATACGACGAAGGTGGTCGAGGCGAATGGCGGCAAGGTGCTCGGCCGCGCGCTGCATCCGTTGTCGGCGTCGGACTTCTCGTCGTTCCTGCTGCAGGCGCAAGCGTCGAAGGCACAAGTGCTCGGCCTCGCCAACGCGGGCGGCGACACGGTGAATTCGCTGAAGGCCGCCAAGGAGTTCGGCATCACCAAATCGATGAAGATCGCGGCGCTCTTGATGTTCATCGACGACGTGCATAGCGTGGGCTTGCAGACGGCGCAAGGCCTCTTGCTGACCGACAGCTGGTACTGGGATCAGAACGACAAGGCGCGAGCGTGGGCCGAGAAGTACTTCAAGAAGACGGGCAAGATGCCCTCGAGCCTGCAAGCGGCGGACTATTCGGCGACGATGGACTACCTGAACGCCGTGAAGGCCGTGGGTTCGACCGATCCGGACAAGGTGATGACTCAGCTGCACAAGCAGCCGATCGACGATTTCTACGCGAAGGGCCACGTGCGCGAGGACGGCAGCATGATCCACGACATGTACCTCTATCAAGTGAAGTCGCCGGCCGAATCGAAGAAGCCGTGGGACTATTACACGCTGAAAGCGACGATTCCGGGCGATCAGGCATTCACGGATAAGAAGGACACGCAGTGCGATCTGTGGAAGTAAAACGCTCGGGCAGTACGCGGTAACGACGCGCGCGGCCCGATCGCGCGCGTTTTTCTTCTTTCGACGGCAGGTTCAATGGAAATCTTCGGCATTCCGTTGCAGGCCATGCTGAGCCAGCTCCTGCTCGGGCTCGTCAACGGGTCGTTCTACGCGATCCTGAGCCTCGGGCTGGCCGTGATCTTCGGCATGCTCAACGTGATCAACTTCGCGCACGGTGCCTTGTTCATGCTCGGCGCGATGCTCGCCTGGATGGGCTTCTCCTATTTCGGCGTGCCGTACTGGGCGATGCTCATTCTCGCGCCGCTCATCGTGGGCCTATTTGGCGTGGCGATCGAACGTTCGATGCTGCGCTGGCTCTATCGGCTCGACCACCTTTACGGGCTGCTGCTCACGTTCGGGCTCACGCTCGTCGTGGAGGGCGTGTTCCGGTCCATCTACGGTTCGTCGGGCCAACCGTACGACGTGCCCGATCTGCTGTCGGGCGCGACCAACCTCGGCTTCATGTATCTGCCGAACTATCGCGCTTGGGTGGTCGTGGCGTCGCTTGTCGTCTGCTTCGCCACGTGGTTCGTGATCGAGAAGACGCGGCTCGGCGCTTACCTGCGCGCAGGCACGGAAAATCCGAAGATCGTCGAGGCGTTCGGCGTGAACGTGCCGCTCATGATCACGCTGACCTACGGTTTCGGCGTCGCACTCGCCGCGTTCGCCGGCGTGCTGGCCGCGCCGATCATCCAGGTTTCGCCGTTGATGGGGCAACCGATGATCATCACGGTGTTCGCCGTCGTCGTGATCGGCGGGATGGGGTCGATCATGGGCTCGATCCTGACCGGCTTGATGCTGGGCGTCGTGGAAGGCTTCACGCGCGTGTTCTACCCGCAGGCTTCGGCCACGGTCGTTTTCATCATCATGGCGCTCGTTCTGCTCGTGCGCCCCGCGGGTCTCTTCGGCAAGGAGCGGTGATGCAAAGAAAAGCGCTTTACGCCCTCTTGCTCGTGGGGCTGCTCGTCGCGCCGTGGGCGGGCGCCTATCCGCTATTCGTCATGAAGGTGCTGTGCTTCGCCTTGTTCGCGGCCGCCTTCAATCTGTTGATCGGCTACACGGGGCTGCTCTCGTTCGGTCATGCGATGTTCCTCGCATCGGCGGGGTACATGACGGGTTATACGATCCAAACGCTGGGGCTTACTCCGGAACTCGGCGTGTTCGCCGGCACCGCCGCCGCCACGCTGCTCGGGCTCGTCGTGGGCTTTTTCGCGATCCGGCGCCAAGGCATCTACTTCGCGATGGTCACGCTGGCGCTCGCGCAGCTCGTCTACTTCATCTTTCTGCAGGCGCCGTTCACGGGCGGGGAAGACGGGCTGCAAGGCGTGCAGCGCGGCAAGCTGTTCGGCTTGCTGAGTCTTTCATCCGACATGACGCTCTATTACGTCATCCTCGTCGCTGTCGCGTTGGCGTTCGCATTGATCGTACGGATCGTCCATTCGCCGTTCGGACAGGTGCTGACGGCGATTCGCGAGAACGAGCCGCGCACCGTTTCGCTCGGCTACGACACCGATCGCTTCAAGCTGCTGGCCTTCGTGCTATCCGCGGGCATCGCGGGCTTCGCCGGCGCGCTCAAAGTGCTCGTGCTCGGCTTCGAGACGCTCGGGGATGCGTATTGGACGATGTCCGGCCTCGTGATCCTCATGACCCTCGTGGGCGGCATGGGGACGCTATTCGGGCCGCTGCTCGGCGCGGCGCTCGTCGTCACGCTGGAGGATCGGCTCGGCGATATCGGCGGCGCGCTCGCCGCGCTGACGCATGTCGATTGGTTCAACTCGCTCGGCGATTCGACGACGATCGTCATTGGCCTCGTCTTCATCGCTTGCGTCTTGACGTTCCGCCGCGGGATCGTGGGTGAAATCGTCGCACGTGTGCGGCCGTTGCGCGGGTGAATAGGGCGTGTGGACGGGTTTCGCGCTGCGCCGCGCCATACGCGCGGCGTGGGCGCCTCGCGCGTGCGCGGTGCACGCGCACCCCCGGTGCAAGCCCGGCGCGCGGCGGTGCGGTGGCCTACGCGGTCCTCACGCGGCTTGAAACGATGCACGCTTGCTCGAATTGCGTGCTGCTGTGCACCACTAGGGAAAGTGCTAGGTTGTCGCAGAAGACGGGGTTGTTTAATCTTCGTCTCAGTTCTGAAGCACCCGAATTTACAGGTGGAGAACGAGGAGACAATCGAGGCACTCAGTGCCCGTGCGGAAGCGCTGTTGGATCGTATCCAACAGCGCTTTTCATTTGCGCGTTCCATTTACGGCCCGTTCTGTTCAAGCGGATTGGGTCAGGTGGATTCGAGCATTCGAACCATTGCATTCCGTATCGATTCGCGGCGCGCGCCCGCCGCTTCCATGCAACGCCCTCGCGCGTTCCTGCCGGACTTTCGCCCCTTTCGCCTTTTGTTCCCATTTTCTCTCCGTCTGCGAGCGGAGATGCACGTGCATGGGTATCGCACGAATCGACGCCATTTTCCATTTTCGAAAATAATCACATTCAGCCGGTGCTCGCACCGGTAATGACAACGCGTTTTCGCGCGTAAAAGCCTCTGGAGATCAGCAATGACGATGAAGCAATGGGTACGTAGCAGCGTGGCGCTGGCCATGATGTGCGGAGCAGGCGCTGCTTTCGCGCAAGTGAAGGTGGGCGTCGTCCTCTCGACGACGGGCCCGGCCGCGTCGCTCGGCATTCCCGAGAAAAATACCGTGGCGCTGCTGCCCAAGGAAATCGGCGGCAAGAGCGTGCAATACATCGTGCTCGACGACGGCTCCGATACGGGCAAGGCGGTGCAGGACGTGCACAAGCTGATCGATGAAGACCATGTCGACGTGATCATGGGCTCCACGGTGACGCCGAACTCGCTTGCGATGCTCGACCCGGTGTCCGCTGGCAAGACGCCGATGATTTCGCTGGCCGCTTCCGCGAAGATCGTCGAGCCGATGGACGACAAGCGCAAGTGGGCGTTCAAGACGCCGCAGAACGACAGCTTGATGGCCAACGCGATCGCAGACTACATGTCCAAGCACGGCGTGAAGACCGTCGGTTTCATCGGCTTCGCGGACGCATACGGCGAGAGCTGGAGCGCCGAATTCGGCAAGGCCGCGGCCGGCGACCATCTGAAGGTGGTCGCGAGCGAGAAGTACAACCGCGCGGACGCGTCGGTGACGGGGCAGGTGCTCAAGCTCATGAGCGCCAACCCGGATGCAGTGTTGATCGCGGGCTCGGGGACGCCGGCCGCGCTGCCGGCCAAGGAGCTCAAGGAACGCGGCTATAAGGGCAAGATCTATCAGACGCACGGTGTCGCCAACAACGATTTCCTGCGCGTATGCGGCAAGGATTGCGAAGGCGAGATCCTCCCGTCCGGTCCGATCCTCGTGGCCGATCAGCTGCCGGACAGCAACCCGGTGAAGCAATCGTCGTTGGCGTACAAGAACGCTTACGAAAAAGCCTACGGCGCGGGCAGCGTCGCAACGTTCGGCGGCCACGCATGGGACGCGGGCCAGATGCTGCAGCGGACGATCCCCGAGGCGCTGAAGAAGGGCCAGCCGGGTACCGAGGCGTTCCGCGCTGCCCTGCGCGACGCGCTGGAAAACATCAAGGAATTGCCGATTTCGCACGGGATCATGAATACCTCGCCGGCTAACCACAACGGGCTCGATCAACGCGCTCGCGTGATGGTGCGGATCACCGACGGCAAGTGGAAGCTGCTCGGCGAATAACGCCGCACGCTCGACGCAGCCCGCGCTGTTCGTCTATCCGCGTACGAGGCGCCGGCCGCCGGCCCTAAAAGGCTCGCGGCCGTCCGTCTCGCTTTCGTCGATTCGTAAAGTCGTAGTAGTACGGGGTCCAAGAAAAGCATGGATTTATCGATCGCGGCGATCCTCGCGCAAGACGGCATTACCACCGGGGCGATTTATGCGCTGCTTGCGCTCGCGCTCGTGCTGGTCTTCTCCGTCACGCGTGTCATCTTCATCCCGCAAGGGGAGTTCGTTTCGTACGGCGCGTTAACGCTTGCCATGCTGCAGGCGCAGAAGTTTCCGCCGACGGCCATCTTGCTGCCGGTGCTCGGCGCGGCATGCTTCGTCATCGAGATGCTTAGTCTCGTTCGGCATGCGGAGCGTCGCAGGCATGCGCCGCGCATGCTGACCGCGCTCGCGAGCCGGTATTTGCTCGGACCGATCGCCGTGTATGCGATCGCACAGCATTTCTACGGGCAGACGTTGCCGATGGCCGCGCAGATCGCGCTGACGCTGGCGATCGTCGTGCCGCTCGGGCCCTTGGTCTACCGATTGGCCTACGAGCCGATTGCGGAGGCGACGACCCTGCTGCTGCTCATCGTCGCCGTGGCCGTGCATTTCGCCATGGTCGGTTTGGGGCTGCTCATGTTCGGCGCCGAGGGTTCGCGGACAATGCCATTTTCCGACGGCTCGCTCACGTTGGGCGGATTGTCGATTTCGGGGCAGAGCGTTTGGGTCGTCGCCACCGCCCTCGTGCTGATTGCGGTGCTTTACCTGTACTTCGATCGCTCGATCTCGGGCAAGGCGCTGCGGGCCACGTCGGTCAACCGGCTCGGCGCGCGGCTCGTCGGCATCGGCACGACGCAAGCGGGACGGCTCGCCTTCACGCTGGCCGCGGGACTCGGCGCGCTGTGCGGCATCCTCGTCGCGCCGTTGACGACGATCTACTACGATTCCGGCTTTCTGATCGGCTTGAAGGGGTTCGTCGGCGCGATCATCGGCGGCCTCGTCAGCTATCCGCTTGCGGCGGCTGGGTCGATTCTGGTGGGTCTCTTGGAATCCTATTCGTCGTTCTGGGCGAGTGCATACAAAGAGGTGATCGTCTTCACGCTCATCATTCCGGTGCTTTTGTGGCGCAGCTTGGCCGCCGGGCACGTCGAAGAAGAGGAGCACTGAGCGATGAAGCGTCGACTTTCAAGCTTCAAGCCGTTCTGGTGTTTCCTCGTGGTCTTACTGGCGCTGCCCGTGCTGCCGCATCCGCTGCACGTGCCCGAGTACTGGATCACGCTGCTCAACTACATTGGCCTCTATTCGATCGTGTCGCTCGGGCTTGTCTTGTTGACGGGCGTCGGCGGGATGACGAGCTTCGGACAAGCGGCGTTCGTCGGGGTCGGCGCCTATGCGACCGCATACTTGACGACGCAATTCGGGTTTTTGCCTTGGATCGCACTGTTCGTCGGCATCGCGCTGACGGCGCTGGTGGCGCTCGTGATCGGCGCTGTGACGATGCGCTTGTCCGGGCATTTCCTGCCGCTCGGCACGATCGCCTGGGGGCTCTCGCTCTATTACCTGTTCGGCAATCTCGAGGCGCTCGGCAAGTACGACGGCATCAACGGCATTCCCGCGCTCAACGTGCTCGGCTTCTCCCTCGAATCGGGCCGCAGCATCTACTACCTGATCTGGGCGGTGGTGCTGCTCGCTGTGGTATCAATTCAGAATTTGCTTAATAGTCGGCCTGGACGCGCGATTCGCGCGCTGCGCGGCGCGGGTGTCATGGCCGAAGCGATGGGCGTGCACACGGGATGGATGCGCGTCGTCATTTTTGTTTATGCCGCCGTTCTTGCCGCGATCTCCGGGTTCCTCTACGCGCATTTGCAGCGGGCTGTGAATCCTACGCCGTTCGGGCTCAACCACGGCATCGAATATTTGTTCATGGCGGTCGTGGGCGGTGTGGCCCATGTTTGGGGTGCGATTCTGGGCGCGGCAATCCTCACCATCGTCCAAGATTATCTGCAGTCGTTGCTGCCGATGCTGCTCGGACAAAGCGGCAACTTCGAGGTCATTGTGTTCGGCGTGCTGATGGTTGCGCTGCTGCAGTACGCGAGGCAAGGCGTCTGGCCATTCGTTGCGCGGTGGTTCCCGCGGGGTCCGGGCGTCCGTGCGCCCGAGCACGCGGAGCCGTTGCCTCGGCGGGCGAAGCCGGCGGCAGGGGACGATTTGCTGGTGGTCGATCGGGC
The DNA here is from genome assembly GCA_035492395.1 of Trinickia sp. Taxonomy (GTDB): domain Bacteria; phylum Pseudomonadota; class Gammaproteobacteria; order Burkholderiales; family Burkholderiaceae; genus Trinickia. Next base: position 25,984 of record DATJJH010000001.1, read on the forward strand.
GCGCAAGGAGTTCGGCGGTCTCGTGGCCGTCAACGATGTGAGCTTCGAGGTGAAGGCGGGGCAGATCGTCGGTTTGATCGGCCCGAATGGCGCCGGGAAATCGACCACATTCAACCTAGTCACGGGCGTGCTTCAAGCGACGCGCGGGGAAATTCATTTTCGCGGCGAGCGTATCGACGCGCTTACTTCACGTGAAATCGTTCGACGGGGTATCGGTCGGACTTTCCAGCACGTCAAGCTCTTGCCGACGATGTCGGTGCTGGAGAATGTCGCGATAGGCGCCCATCTACGGGGCTCGAGCGGTGTCTGGCGCAGCGTCGCCAGGCTCAATGCGGCCGAAGAGGCGCGGTTGATGTACGACGCGGCCGAGCAGATCCAACGTGTGGGGCTCGAAGCGCATATGTACGACGAAGCGGGGAGTCTCGCGCTCGGCCAGCAGCGCATCTTGGAAATCGCCCGGGCGCTGTGCTGCGATCCGACGCTGTTGCTGCTCGACGAGCCGGCGGCCGGCTTGCGCTATCGCGAGAAGCAGCAACTGGCGGAGCTGTTGCGGAAGTTGAAAGCGGAAGGCATGAGTGTGCTGCTCGTCGAGCACGACATGGACTTCGTGATGAACCTCGCCGACCGCCTCGTGGTCATGGAGTTCGGCACGCGCATCGCGCATGGTCTGCCCGAGGAAGTGCAGAACGATCCGGCTGTGGTCGAGGCTTACCTCGGCGGAGTGGAGTGAACATGAACGAAATCACGGCTGCGCCGATTTTGTCCGTCGCAGGGCTTTCGGTCCGGTACGGGAAGGTCGAGGCGCTCCACGAGGTGTCGATCGAAGTCCGGCCCGGGCAGATCGTCAGCGTGATCGGGCCGAACGGCGCGGGTAAATCGACGCTCCTCGGGGCCGTCATGGGCGCGCTGCCGTCGAGCGGCCACGCGAAGGGGGGCGTGCACTATCGCAGCGAGGATGTCGCCGCGCTGCCCGTTGAAAAGCGCGTCGAGCGCGGCATGTGCCTCGTCCCCGAAAAGCGGGAGCTGTTCTCGACGATGTCGGTCGAGGACAATCTTGTGCTCGGGGCTTATCGCCGAAAGCGGGCGGGGGAGCGCGATTTTCTCGACCAGCTCGAGCCGGTGTTCGAACGATTTCCGCGGCTGAAAGAGCGCCGCAAGCAGGCCGCCGGCACGTTATCGGGCGGCGAACGGCAAATGCTTGCACTCGGTCGGGCGCTGATGGGCAAGCCGGATTTGCTGATGCTCGACGAGCCGAGCCTTGGGCTGGCGCCGCTGATCGTCAAGGAGATCTTCCATATCATCAGCGCACTGCGCAGCACCGGCGTGGCCACGCTCTTGATAGAGCAAAATGCGCGAGCGGCGCTGCAGATCTCCGATTACGGCTACGTGCTCGAAACGGGTGAACTGGCGCTGGAAGGAGCCGCTCAATCGCTCGCGCATAACCCGCGCGTCATCGAGACGTATCTGGGGCTCGCGAAGAAGACGGCGTAAGTGCGTCTTTCGACCACTGGGCGCTCCTGTGGGGCGAATGTTCCACGTGAAACAGTACTTAGCCGTTTAGCGAGTCCGCCTCGGCCGCGATCCCCGCTATAATTTCGCCCATACATTTTCCCGACAGGCCCACGCCCTTCGCAGCGCGTGGGATCGCCATGCTTTATCCCACAGAATTTGACGTTATTGTCGTCGGCGGTGGTCACGCCGGCACGGAAGCCGCTTTGGCATCGGCCCGGATGGGGGCCAAGACGCTTCTGCTGACTCACAACATCGAAACGCTCGGCCAGATGAGCTGTAACCCGTCGATCGGCGGTATCGGCAAGGGTCACTTGGTCAAGGAAGTCGACGCGCTGGGCGGTGCGATGGCGGCCGCCACCGATGAGGGCGGCATCCAGTTTCGGATCCTGAATTCATCCAAGGGGCCAGCCGTCCGCGCGACGCGCGCTCAGGCGGACCGCATCCTCTACAAGGCCGCGATCCGGCATCGGCTCGAAAATCAGCCGAACCTGAGCCTTTTCCAGCAGGCGGTCGAGGATCTGATCGTTGAGGGTGATCGTGTTGTCGGCGCGGTGACGCAGGTTGGCGTGCGGTTCCGTGCGCGTGCCGTGGTTCTGACGGCAGGCACGTTCCTCGACGGGAAAATTCATGTCGGGCTCAACAATTACACGGGCGGACGCGCGGGTGATCCGGCCGCCGTGTCGTTGTCGGGTCGGTTGAAGGAGTTGAAGCTGCCGCAGGGTCGCCTTAAGACCGGCACTCCGCCGCGCATCGACGGGCGGTCCATCGATTTTTCGAAACTCGAAGAGCAGCCTGGAGATCTCGATCCGATACCCGTCTTCTCTTTCCTCGGCAGGGTAGAGCAGCATCCGCGGCAAGTGCCGTGCTGGGTCACGCATACCAACGAGCGGACGCACGACATCATCCGGGGCGGGCTCGATCGTTCGCCGATGTACACGGGTGTGATCGAAGGCGTGGGGCCGCGGTATTGCCCGTCGATCGAAGACAAGATTCACCGTTTCGCATCCAAGACGTCACACCAGATCTTCTTGGAGCCGGAAGGACTGACCACGAACGAGTTCTACCCGAACGGTATCTCGACGAGCCTCCCGTTCGACGTGCAGCTCGATCTCGTGCATTCGATGCATGGTCTCGAGAACGCGCACATTTTGCGTCCCGGGTACGCGATCGAATACGACTACTTCGATCCGCGCGGTTTGAAGGCTTCGCTTGAGACGAAAGTCATCCACGGATTGTTTTTTGCCGGTCAAATCAACGGCACCACGGGCTACGAAGAGGCCGCCGCGCAGGGCCTGCTGGCGGGTATCAACGCCGGGCG
>DATJJH010000002.1:0-13630 GCA_035492395.1 Trinickia sp.
GAGTTCCGGGTCGGCCAGCACGGTGACCGGCGCGCTACGGCCGCGCTCGCGCATGTCCTCGGCGAAGCGATCGAACGTCCGCGACGCGGCCTCGTAATCGCCCGGATGCACACGGACTTTCAGATAGCTGCATCCTTCCGCAATGCGATCGAGTGCGCTGGCCGAACGCGCGAACAAGGCGCCGCTGTCCTCGCTGCGCACGATCTGCTCCACCGCGACGACGACGAGCTCGGCCAGCCGCTCGCGCAACCGCTCGTGCACGTCGCGCTGCTCGGCGGCGTGCTGCGCGAAACGCGCGTACCACTCGCCGATCGCCTGGGTCTTGCCCGCTTCGTACCCGCGCTGCTCGGCTTCGGCATAGGTTTGCCGGGCCTGTTCGGCCAGCACCAGCGCTTCCTCTTCGGCTCGCGCGATGATGGCCTGGGCGCGCCGCTCGGCATCGGCGAGGATCTCGCGGTGTCGAATACGGCATGCCTCGCCGGCTTCCTCGAGCGAGACCACACGCGCGTAGGCTTCGCGTCGAAGGATGTCGCCTTCCTCGCCTATGCCGAGATCGGCCGACGAACGAGCGTCGCCGCTCAGCTCGATGGTGGGATTTCGCAGCCAAATGACCATGCATGCTCCGGAAACAAGATAGGCAAGCGCCTGAAGAGGCGCTCGCTGCCGTCGGCATCGGTGTCGCGTGGGCACCGGGCGAGCCATGCGGGCGTGACGAGCGCGCGTGGCAACCCTAGACGCAACAGCTGCGTCGTCGCATCGCCCGCCCGCAACACGCCGTCACGCTGGAACAAGCAATACCCCTCCCAAGCGAGCGCCGTCGCATCGAGCGAATCGAGGAGCGGCGCGCCATGCATGCGCATCAGGACCGGCATCTCCGGCGCACCGTCCAACCCTTGCAGCCAACGCAGCTGCGCGCCGCCTTCATCGCCGAGCCACGCCGCCAGCCGGGCTCGCCGCTCGAAGTCGACCGCGCGGCGCACCTCGCCGCGTCGAAACACGAATGCGCGCAAACGCAGCATCCGAAGTTGCTCGGGCACGGAGAGCCATGTCAACGCCGGCGCCAGGGCCGGCATCGGCGCCTTGCCGCTGCCTCGGCCATCCGCGCTTGCCCCATGCTGGCGCTCGGCGCAGCCGAACACGACCTTCATGTCGGGCGCCGGCACCGACAGCGTGCGCATCAGGGCTTCCACGCTCTCGGGCGCCGACAACGCGTCGCACGTCGATGCGGCTTGCGGCCACCATGAAGGCAGCCATGACCGGTCGATCCATACGCTCGCCGTGGCTCGATTGCGCTCGTACTGCGTCAGCCAAGCCGCCGCGCGAGCCGCCGGACCTTGCTGAGTCATGTCGCCCTGCATCGCGTTCTCCGGCCCGCCGATGCCGCCACCGTGCGCTCATTGAAACGGCGTGGACATCGGCATCTGCATTTCATGACGCATCCGCTGCCGCGCGCGCATTGTCGTCCCCGCGCCGCGCTTTCAAGCGAGCGATCCATTGACCCGCCGGCCCGTCGAGCAACGCTTGACGCTTGAGCAAGACCAGCAGGGCCCCGCCGCAAAGGAAGAACGCGCACAGTGCCGCGATCACGAGCCAATTGCTCCTTTGCGTCTGCGTCTGGGCGAAGTCGACCGGGTCCGCGGGCACCGATGCCACGCTGACCTGGTCGTACGTCAAGCCCTCCACGCTATGCACGACGAGATTCTTGATTTGCGGCGTAAGCGTCTCGAGGTTCGCGTTCGGCCGATACTTGATGAACACCGAGGCGGACGAGGGCTTGATCGTCGCCGCGAGCGGGTCGTTGTTCGGCAACACGATGTGCACGCGAGCGACGACGACGCCGTCGATTTTCGACAACGTGTCGGACAGCTCCTGCGAGACGCCGTAGATGAACCGAACGCGCTCTTCGGTAGGCGTCGACACGAGCCCGTCCTTCTTGAATAAATCGCCGAGATCGTCGTACTTGCGCTCCGGCAATCCGCGCGCGCGCAGCACTTGCATCGCGCGGACCATCTGCTTTTCGTCGACCTCGACGGACCAGGTCTTGCCGCCATCGGCGCTGCTCTTTTGTGCATCGACCCCCTCCTCCAGCAGCGCAACGTCGATTTCGTTCGCGTCGCGCTCGCTCAGGCCGCCGTATAGCTCCTTGTGACACGCGGTCAGCGTGAGCAGGAGCGCCACGCACGCAAGCCTCATCCAGCGCCCGCGATGCACGGAAACGAACGGCGCCAGCCACCCAGCGATTTTCATCATTGATTCCTCATCAGCGTGCCGATGGCGTCCTTCGACGAAGTCACGACGGCCAGCTTCACCTGCAGATCGCATTGCAATCCCGCCGTCTCCATCATCACCTGCGTCTCGGCCGCGAAAGCTTGCTGCGTGGTCAACTCCGGAATCGATCGGATCATGTGCAGCGCGTCGTTGCTGACCGCCTGCGTAGCGAGATCCTGATCGCGGACGATCTTCGAGATCATCGTCTCGGCATCCATCCCCTGCGCCGCCGGCGCCGTCATATGCCCGCGCTCGTACAACGCTTGAAACTTGTCGGCCAATTGCTGCGTCGATTGCGCTCCGCCCATGTTGCCCGCGGCTTCGTTGGCCAGCACCTGCTGCAGTTGCATCGATACGTGCATCATGATGACCCCGCCTTACAAGCGCATGTATTGATTGCTCATCATCAGCGACGGATCGATGGCCGTCGGCACGGGCTGCGCCTCGGCCGCTTCCTTCGTTTGGCGCTGCTGCCGTTCGGCGATGAGCGCCTTCAACGATTCCGGAAGCTCGAACTCTCCGCTTGCCTTGAACGCCGCAAGCGCGCTGTTCAAGTCGTTGCGCGCAACCACCGCTCGAACGAGGCGCATTGCGTCGGGGGACACGGTATCCTGCAGCAGGCGATGCGCTTCCACCCGCCAATCGCGGTCGTTGTTCTCGCTCATGCAATAGATCTGCATTGCGCGGCTGTTCGGCAGGCAGTGACCGTTCTCGGCAATGGCTCCGAATGCCTGCGCGGCCGCGATCCAATCGCCGCGCACGATCAACATGCGGCCCGCGATCATGTCGAGCTCGGGGGCCGGCTTACACAGTAGGCGCAGCGCCGCGAACAAATGATCCAGCTCGTCGTGATCGACACGCGTACGCGGGAATTTGTCGATCAACGCCAGGTTCAGCACTTCGACGAGGCCGCGCAAGACCTCGTCGCCACAATCCACGTAATCCGCCAATTCGCTCATGTCGATTCCCCCAAGATGCGTGACCGGTAGCGGTCCACGCAACGAAAATTAGCAAGCGGGGTGGGCCCTGCCGGCGTTCGACGCGAAGCGAACCGTACATTTACGAAGGTGACGCGAGTCGCCGGTGTTGGATTTGAACGCGAATCGGCATCCGCGTCGCACGGCCGCCTAGCGGTACGCCGGTCGGCTCACGCGCCACCTTCGGAATTCATCCCTCGCCTTCGCCCCGCTCGGTGGCGCGCCAGTAGGCAGCGTCTATCGTGCGCAGCATCGTCGTTCGCGCCCGCGTCGACGCACCGGATGGACGAGCCCCATGAGCGATAAGACCGAAAAGCCCACCCAGAAACGGCTCGAGGATGCCCGCGAGAAAGGTCAGGTCGCCAAGAGCCCCGACTTGACGGAGACCGTCTGCATGCTGGGTGTCGTCGGCGTGCTGATGATGGGTGAACGGATGTTCTCCGATACGCTGCGCAGCATCGTCATGCAAACGATCACGTTCGTCTCCGGCGATCACTCGCTGCAGAACTTGTTGCACACGCTCTATCACGTGCTCGCGGCCGCCGTCATGGTAATGCTGCCCATCGCCGGCGCGGGCGCCTTGGCGGCCGCGGTCGGCGCCGCCGCGCAAGCGGGCCTGGCCGTGTCGTTCGACCCCGTCATGCCCAAGCTTCAGGCGGTCAACCCGGGGACGGGGCTCAAACGCATTTTTTCGATGCGTGCCGCGATCGATGTCGGCAAACGCGTGATCAAGCTCGCCGTGCTCGTGCCCGTGATGTGGATGTCGATCAAGAACATGCTGCCGCTGCTGTCGAGCGCCGCCTATCAGCCGCTGGGCCCGCTCATGAAGGTTCTCTGGCATGCCTTGCTCAGTCTGCTGACGACGGCTTTCGTCGCCTACCTCGTGATCGGCTTCGCCGATTTCAAGATCCAAAAGTGGCTCATGACGCGGCAGCTGCGCATGACGAAAGACGAAATCAAGCGCGAGCGCAAACAGCAAGACGGCGACCCTCGCATCAAACGCGAGCGCCGCAAACTGGGCCGCGAACTGATCAACAAGGGGCCGGACAAACCGGCCGTGGAAGGCGCCAACGTGGTCGTCACGAATCCGACCCACTACGCGGTCGCCATTCGTTATCGCCCCGGAGAAGACCCGCTTCCTGTCGTCGTCGCCAAGGGCGTCGACCAGCAAGCGGCGCTCGTGCGCCGCTATGCGACCGAGGCCGGCATACCCGTTGTCGCCAATCCGCCGGTTGCCCGTGCGCTCTACCGCGTCGAGCACGACGCGCCCATTCCCGAAGCGATGTTCGAAGTGGTCGCGGCGATCCTGCGTTGGGTCGACAGCGTCGGCGCGCCACGCCTAGGAGCCTGATCATGTTCAAAACGCTGCGCATTCCGGGCGCCGGAGAAATCGGCATCGCGATGCTCGTCGTCGCAATCGTGTCGCTGATGATTCTCCCGCTTCCGCCCGAAATCATCGATGTCCTGCTCGCGCTCAACATCACCTTGAGCGTCACGCTGCTGATGGTGACGATGTATGTCGGCAGCATCGTGTCGCTGTCCGCGTTTCCCTCCATGCTGCTGTTCACGACGCTCTATCGGCTCTCGCTGAACATCGCGTCGACAAAATCGATTCTGCTGCATGCCGACGCCGGGCACATCATCGAGAGCTTCGGCGAACTCGTCGTGGGCGGCAATCTCGTTGTCGGGCTGGTCGTCTTCATCATCATTTCCACGGTGCAATTCATCGTCATCGCCAAAGGCTCCGAGCGCGTCGCCGAGGTGGGCGCGCGTTTCACGCTGGACGCGATGCCAGGCAAGCAGATGAGTATCGACGCCGAACTGCGCGCGAACGTGCTCTCTCCGGAGGATGCCCGCAAGAAGCGTCTTCAACTGGCGATGGAAAGCCAGCTGCACGGCGGCATGGACGGCGCGATGAAGTTCGTCAAAGGCGATGCCATCGCGGGGCTCATCATCACGTTGATCAACATCCTGGGCGGCATCGCGGTGGGCGTGGCCTATCACGGCATGACGGCCGGCGAGGCCGCGAATCGCTTCTCGATTCTGTCGATCGGCGACGCGATGGTGTCGCAAATCCCCTCGTTGTTCATTTCGGTCGCGGCCGGCGTCATCATCACGCGCGTCGAGGACGGCAAGCAAGACGCCGAACGCTCGCTCGGCTCCGACATCTTCGGCCAGCTCGCGGGCAATGCGCGCCCGTTGTTCTTCGCCGCGATGCTGCTGCTCGGCTTCGCCGTCGTGCCGGGCTTTCCCGCACCGTTGTTCGTCTTGCTCGCGGGGGTTTTGGCGTTCGCCGGCTATCGGCTGAGCAAGAAAGGCACGGGCGCGCGCACGAGCGGCACGAAGGGTGCACCCGTCGGCGCGTTTCAGCGCGCCGGGGCCAAGGGCGACGCCCCGTCCATTTTGCCGCGCGCACCGCAGTTCACGGCGCCGGTAGGCGTACGCGTCGCGCCCGATTTGATCGCGCGGTTGTCCACGCCGCATTTGGACAAGGCGTTCGATACCGAGCGCGCTTCGCTTCAAGACGAGCTTGGGCTACCGTTTCCCGGGATCACGATGTGGGCCCTGGAGACCCTCGAGCCCAGCACGTACGAAATTCTCGTTCATGACGTCCCCTGCTCGCGCACCACGCTTCCATCAGGGAAAGTCATGCTGCCCGACGCCGCGCGCGATCCTGCACTCGCGGCGCAGTGCGAGGTTCGCGGACCAGCTGGCGGCCAAACGCAAAGTCATTGGATCAACGAGAAGAGCGTGCCGCATGAAGCCAAGTCGTGGCGCGCGGAGCAGGTGATCGCCCGCGAGGCGATCACGATGCTGCGCTCGCGTGCCCATCAATTCCTCGGCATTCAGGAAGCGCAGTGGCTGCTCGACCAGCTGGGCGTGGACTATCCGGGGCTCGTCGCGGAAGTCACAAAAGCGTTGCCGCTGCAAAAGATTGCGGATGTCCTGCGCCGGTTGCTCGAGGAACAGGTATCGGTGCGCAATGTGCGCGGCATCATGGAAAGTCTCGTCGTGTGGGGCCCAAAAGAAAAGGACATGCTGCTGCTCGCCGAATACGTGCGAGGCGATCTGGCGCATTACATTGCCCATCGCGCAGCGGGCGGGGAGCGCACGCTCACAGCCGTCGTGCTCGACATGCCCGTGGAGCAGCATATCCGTCAATCGATCCGCCAAACGCCGACGGGGAATTTCCTGGCGCTGCCGCCCGATGAGATCAAGTATTTCGTCGACAGCATCGCCGCGCACGCGGGCGCCGAGCCGCGTCCCGCGCTGGCCGTGGTCACGTCGATGGATATCCGACGCTACGTTCGGCGGATGATCGAGAGCCGGCTCGGGTGGCTGCCCGTGTATTCGTACCAAGAGTTGGGCGGCCACGTCGAGCTGCAACCGCTCGGCCGCGTGACGATGTGACCGTCGCAGCGATCGATCCATCGAGCGAGGACTTGTAAATGGGCATCGTCCGCACGTACGCCGTGCACGCGATCGAAGACGACGACCCGGGTCTCGCGCCGCCGAGAAGCGAAGGGCGGCGCGGTTTCGACTACGCCGAGCTGGTGAAGCGCGGTCGGATCGGCATGCGGAACTCGCCTTCCGATGCCCGACGGCACGTGGAAACGCGCGGCCGCCCCGAAACAGAGGCGGTCGACGAGCGCTTTCAGCGCTCCAATTCGCTCAGCGAATCGACGCATTCGGGTGCCGAATGTCCGTTGAATGAGACGCCGGGCGAATCGCCGCATACCTCGTCCACAGGCGATTCCGTGTCCGCCCAGCCCGGGGACCGTAGCCTATCCGCGCAGTCTCCGCTCCCCGTCGATCCGCTGACACAACGATTGCAACGGCTCGACGCCCCCTATCTCGACGCGCTCGCCAGCCAGCAGCAGACCCTCGTTTTAGCGGACTACCTCGCTTCGCGGGTTGCCGATTTCTGCACCGATCCAGCGGTCCTCGCACAGGGACATTGGACGATGCGCTTGACGCTGGACCCGGCAATCCTGCCCGACTGCGCGTTGTCGCTGACGCTTTCGTATTTCGATTTGACGCTTCGGTTCGACACAAATGATGCAAGTTCGAGGCAACTAGTCTTGCATCACGCGGATGTCCTCAGGCGTCGACTCGAAAGTCTGCTCGCGCGCCACGATGCGCCGCGCACGGTCGAGATCCTCACCCCCTAGGCAGCTTCAGCTTCGATTGATCGACAACAAGGCAAGCATGGAATTCACGTCACCCAACAACGCCACGGCCGCCACTCATCCGGCCGCCGCGCGCAAGCCGATCGTTCGCGGTGCGCAAGCGTTCGCGGCACTCCCGGCGATCGATGCGCGATTGGCGCGACTCGCACGGCTCGCGGCCGACGAACGTCTTGCCGCTTGGTTGCAACTGAAGCTCGGGATCACGGGCTTCGCCGTGGGCTGCGGCGACGCCGCGCACCTCGCGCAACCCGGCTGGATCGACCTCAGTCACGGCTTTGCGCATGCATCGATCGCGATCGATCTGAATCGGCATGCGGCGCTCGCCAGTGTGGCCGTGGACGGTGCGAGCCGTGACGCGGGGCTAGCCGGCATGGCCGGCGACGCCTTTGACGACGCGCGTCAAGGCGACACCGCGTTGCGCAACGCCGTGGCGGCGATTCTGCTCGCGCCCTTCACCGCATGTCTGGCCGAACTCGGCTTGCCTGACGTACGCGTGCTGGGCGTGCGCCGCGGCCGCGAGCCCGACGATCCGCGCGCTGCGCTATCGGTCGCATTCCGTTACGGCGACCGCCACATCGATTGCCGCGTGGGCCGGCTCGACGACGCCTGCATCGAAGCGATCGCCGCCTGCATCGGGCGCCAGCGTATTCCGTTCGCGCAGCATGCGAGCGGCATCAACGTGCCAGGCCGCCTCGTCGCCGGCGCAAAGACATATCGCATCGACACATTGCGCAGCTTACGCCCCGGCGACATCTTGCTGCGCGCCGTCGAACCGGCGCTCGCCGGCGCGTTGGCCTCGCCGCCGCAAGCGGCCGACCTGCGCGCGCTTTGGGGCATGCCGGGCTCCGTCCAACTGGCCGCCGGCGTGCGCCTCACAGCACACACACTGACTCTACAGGGGACTCCGACCATGAGCTACGAAACAGAAGAACACGACCACGATGCCGTCGCGCCGAGCGGCGACGAGCCGATCGACATCGGCGAACTGAATTTGCCCGTCAAATTCGAGCTCGACACGGTGCCGATGCCTGTCGTTCAGTTGTCGGCGCTGCGCCCCGGCTATGTGGTGGAACTGCCGGTGCCGATCGCCGACGCGCGCATCCGCCTCACCTCGTACGGCCAAACCATCGGCACGGGCGAGCTTGTCACGGTGGGCGATCAGCTCGGCGTGCGTGTCCTTCAAATGACGCACGGCAATGGTTCAATTCAGTGATTACACGGGGCTGCTCATCGCCGTTTTGGCGATGAGCATGTTGCCCTTCGTCGCGATGGTCGTGACCTCCTACGCGAAAATCGTGGTCGTCCTGAGCCTGTTGCGCAACGCGCTCGGCGTGCAGCAGGTGCCGCCGAACATGGTGCTCAACGGCATTGCGATTCTCGTCTCGATCTACATCATGGCGCCCGTCGGCATGCAAGCCATGTCGAGCATGCAGAACCGCCCGATGCCGAACGAAACGTCGCAGGTCATGATCAGCGCGTTCGGCGCCGCCAAGGAGCCGTTCCGCCAATTCCTGATCAAGCACACGCATGAACGCGAAAAACGGTTCTTCCTGCGCTCGGCTTCCGTCGTCTGGCCGAAGCAAATGGCCGCCGACCTGAAGGAAAACGACCTGATCGTCTTGGCCCCCGCCTTCACGCTGACCGAGATGACCGACGCATTCAAGATCGGCTTCCTGCTCTACATCGCCTTCATCATCGTCGATCTCGTGATCGCGAACGTCTTGATGGCGATGGGCTTGAATCAGGTGCAGCCGACCAACGTCGCGATCCCGTTCAAGCTACTGCTGTTCGTCGTCATGGACGGATGGTCTGCGTTGATGCACGGCCTCGTACTGACCTATCGATAAGCGTGCCGGCACGGCCGGCCGCCCCAACCGAAGGATCCGCGTCATGGATGTCGAAAACCTGATTCGCCTCGCGACGCAGGCCATGCTGCTGTGCTTGTACGTGTCGCTGCCCATCGTGGCGATCGCCGCGCTCACCGGGCTCCTGATCTCGTTCCTTCAAGCGATTACCTCGCTTCAGGACCACACAATTTCCTACGCGGTGAAGCTCGTCGTCTCCGTGGCGGCCATTGCGATCCTCGCCCCGTGGGGCGGATCGTCGATCCTGCATTTCGCTAACGAGCTGATGCAACTCGCGGTGCCGACATGAGCGAAATACGCCAGGACGGGCTTGCACAACTCGAGGAGGCGCTCGAGGACGCACGGACCGAACAAACCGAGGCCCAGCAGCGCGCTCAACAGCTATTGACGCAGCGCGGCGTCGATCTCTCCGTACTCGGCTCCAAGCGCCAGCGCTTGACGAAGATGCGCCAGATCGCGGCGCGACGCCGCACGGGCATGCAGTTGCAGGCGCGCTTCGCGGCGGCGCGCGCGGCGGCCGACCGATCGCGGGGTTCTCGCTCGCTGAAGCTGCTTGAAACGCTGAAGCAACGCAAGCAAGGCCTGCAGCAAGACAAGACAGACAAGGCAAACGAGCACGACAAACAAGAGAAGCAGCACAGCGAGCACAAAGCCCACGCCGAGCATAAGCTTCACGAGCAACAGCTTCACGAGGGCCATTCCGCCCCGCGAGACGACACGCATTCGCACGGCGTCGATCGGCTCGATCGCGATGGCGGCCAAGGCTCGGGCCGCCAGCGGCAACAGCAGGAAGACGATCGCCCGCCCATCGTCAAGGTCAAGCTCAGCAAGCGGATCTCGCCGTCCGCGATACGCAGCGACCTGCGACACCTGGCGGACGCGCACGCCGACCAACCGTTACGGCTAGAGATACAGACACGGCTCGCCTGGACGCGCACCTGCCTTGGATTCGGGCAGGGCCTGAATCGCGAACCGAATGCAGCCGTTACGCCGCTCGTCCTCGGCTCATCGCTCGATCTCGTATCGGCCCGTCTGCAGCATGCGCCGCTGCGGGACTCGACACGTCAGACGGGGTTGCTCGGCGCCAAGCACCAACTTCAAACCGTCCAAGACGAGCGTGGCTATCGCGCGGATTCGCCGGGCGAACTGTTGCCGCGGCAGAAAGACCTGAACGTCCTCAAGCCGCTTCTCGTTCTGCATGGCGAGCGCCCCTACACGCGAACCCAGCTCCGTTTGTCGATCTGCCGCATTCGCACGCTGCTGTTCGCCACGGGGCAAACCGTGGACCCGCGACAGGCGCTGCGTGCCGAACGCGCGAAGGCCGCAGCGCGCGTAAGCCAAGGAGACGCGCATAACACGCCTGCACGGAACGGCACGCGCGCAGCGAACGATTCAAATCACGAGGAGTCCGGCCCCGCTTCGTAAATGTCGCGACCGGTTCGCGTCGGGCGCGATGAACTCATCTTGGAACCCTAGACTGATTTCTCAGATGACGGCGCAAGCGCCGCACCACTTAACGCACACCATGACGCGAGCGACGAGGCAAACGATATGAAGCAGCTTCACATCTTGACGGGCGCGCACTCCGGGGCACAGGTCAGGCTCGCGCCGGGCGCCTATCGCCTAGGGCCCGACGATGACGCAGACGTATGCATCACCGATTGGACCGAAGACAGCATTCGCATCGAACTCGATGAAGCGGGCGTCACGCGTTGGACGTTCGCTTCCGCGCAGCCGGCAGGCGACGGTATGGCGGCGAGCGCCGCGACGAACTCGGCGCCCGAATCGACCGTGACGCTCGTCCCCGATCTCGTGCCCCTCCCCTTCGGAGAGATCGTGCTGTGCATCGGTCCCGAAGCGTCGCAGTGGCCGGCCGATGTCGACTTGCTTCGCATGCTGTGGATCAAGCCCGAGCAGAACGACGCAACGAATAGCCGACATCAACTGCGCAACCCGCGTGCGATCGGCGTAGCGCTGGCAGGCGGCATGATCGCGGCGATGCTCGTCGTGGCGGCCACGCTATTCGGTTCCAAGCCGCGCGATGCACAAGCCATGCCGAGCCCCGACACGCTCGCGCAGCGTATCGGCAGCGCCTTGCACGCGGCGGGGCTCGCCGATCTGCAAGCGGTGCCGCGCGGCAACGCCGTGGTCGTGAAAGGGATGGTGGCGACGGCGGCCGAAGACGTCGCGGCGCGCGGCGTATTCGCGCGCGTCGCGCCCGATCAAGACCGCGTCTTGCGCCAATACGACGTTGCCGAAAACGATCGGCGCAACCTTGAAGACGCGCTAGCCGTCGATGGCGCGCACGTGAAGTACCGCGGCGCCGGCGTGTTCGAAGTTGGCGGCGCCGTACGGTCGATGACGCAATTCGACAGCGCGCTGGCGCGCGTGAAACGCGACCTCGATACCAATATCAAGCGCATCGACGTTGCCGTGCGAGAGACGCCGGCCCCGGCCGAAAGCGCCGGCGATTACACCGCGCTCATCGCCATCGGCGACGTGCGATACGTCGAAACGCCCGACGGCGTGAAGCACCTGTACCCGGGTACGGCCAGTTTGAAAGCCGAGCGACGCCATACGGGCACAACGGCCGATTCGGTCGTGCGCTAACGGACGAATGAAATGCCGACGAAACCGGCGCGTTAAGCACCTGCCCCCCCGATCACTTAGCAACGCAGCAGAACGATAGCGAGGTACCCACCATGTATGAAGCACTCCAACCGGTCGTCGCCGATCTCGTCGGCTTCGAAGCCACCCTGAACTCGCCCACGCGCCACGTCCGTGTCGCACGCCTCACCTCGGCGCTCGATGCGACCGCGCAAGAGATGTCCGACCGGCTTGCAGGCTCGACGGCGGAGCGCGAGCGCGTTCATCTACAGACGCTCTATCGCGGCCTAGTCGCCGCGAGCCGAATCGTGCAACGCCTTTCGGACTTGAAGGTTGAAGCCGGCGAGGAACTTTAGTTGCACGGTTTCTTTCTCGACGGTTCTTCGAACAAGTTTTGTCGCGCCGACGCATGACGGCGCGCACCGGTTCGCCGGTCGCGGGCAAACGCACGCGACCACGCGCGAAGCACAGCAGTCGTTTCTCAACCGTAACGCCCTTTTAGGAGGCAAGCATGGCAATTGGCGGATCAGCAGCTGCAGCGGGCGGCATGATGAAGTCGAGCATGTCGGAAATGGTGCCGATGATGATTCAAACGGCTCAAATGCAGATCGAACTGACGATGATTCAATCGGTTCTGAATCTGGAACGCTCGGAAGCCGCCGGCGTGGAAAAGATGTCGACAACGCCACAGTGACGCGCGGCCTGTCGTCGAAGCGGCTCGTCCCGCTTCGACGTCAGGCGCCGGGCTCGCTTCGAAATGCGCACTCGGCGGGCCACGGCCCCTCATCATAGTCAGGAAAACTTATGAGCTTCGAGCGTTACGTCGACGTAGTGCGGGAAGTCTGCGCGGTGGTGGGATTGCCCGACGCCGACCAGATCCTGCAAACGCGCACGCTTGAAGTCGAAGGTTTCGACGTGCGAATGGATCATTTCGAAAACGATCCGCTCGCGATGTATATCAACTTTCATTACGGCACCGTCACGGCCGGACGCACCCTCACGATCTTTCGCCTCATGCTGGAGGCGAATCTATTGATCTATGCGCAAGACCAAGCGCAACTCGGCCTCGACGCCGATACCGGCGGCATGGTGTTGATTCTGCGGTTGCCGCTCACCCCCGACGTCAATGGCGAAGTGGTCGCCGATTTGTTTACGCATTACGCCGAGCATGGCCGGTATTGGCGGCAAAACGTGATCGAGTCGTCCGACGAGATGTTCGAGGGGATCGCCTCCGGGGCGTATTTTTGGTTGAGGGCTTGAGGGCGTCGAGCCTCCGGACCTTTGGTTGGCCACCCAGTGAGATCACAGAAGACCTTCGTCTCGCCCGCCCTTTCGCTTCTCCGCGCCCTTTCGATCGGCATTTATTCCCTCCGATGAATCTTTTCTGAATTTCTTGCGGCATTAATTACCTCAGTCGCTCGAGAATACGTGGTCTATTCACCACCACGGTAGATTTATCCCCTTGTCTTAATTAGAATTTTGCCGCTGACAAACGATGTCGATGTCGCATGCAAGCGTATGCGGCATAGTTTTATCGCCTCGACGACCGCAGCCGTCAAATTCCAAAGTAAGCAAAAACCATCGCCATGGCCGACGCGACCGTATTGCAACCGAAGCCGACCGATACGTTCGTGTCGCCGCTGATCAAGATTTCGCCTGAAGACGTCAATTCGGGGATTCATTCGCTCGACGTTTGGCTGCGCGGCATCAGCAATGACTTGAT
>DATJJH010000003.1:0-22887 GCA_035492395.1 Trinickia sp.
TTCCCATATGAATATTCGGCCGTCGAGTTGAAGTCCCGCCTCGAAGCATACGGCCTGACGCAAGTGCTCTTCAACGCCCCTCCGGGCGATTGGGCCGCGGGCGAACGCGGCCTTGCCTCGCTGCCCGGCCGTGAGGACGAATTTCGGCGCGGCGTCGACACGGCGCTCGCCTATGCGCGTGCGCTCGGCAATGACAAGGTGCACGTCATGGCGGGCGTTTTGCAGGCGGGTGCGGATCGCTCACGGCATCGCGACGCGTATCTGCGCAATCTCGAATACGCCGCGCGGGCGGCGAGCGCGGACGACATCACGATCGTCATCGAGCCGATCAATCCGCGCGATATGCCGGGCTTCTTCCTGAACCGCCAAGACGACGCACAGGCGATCCGCCGCGAAATCGCCGCGCCGAACTTGCAGGTGCAGTTCGACTGCTACCACTGTCAGATCGTCGAGGGCGATATCGCAAAGAAGCTCGAGCGCGATATGGCGGGCATCGGCCATATCCAAATCGCAGGGGTTCCCGACCGACACGAGCCCGATACGGGCGAGTTGAACTATCCGTATTTGTTCGAGCGTATCGACACGCTCGGCTACCGCGGCTGGATCGGCTGTGAATACCGTCCGAAGTCAGGCACTTCGGACGGCTTGGGATGGGTGCGACCTTACCTCTTGCGCGCACAAGCGCTCTAGGCAACCGCTCGTTAAGGCGCCACTTCCGCGGCTCGGGGCGCCCTCTGCCCGCGGTGGGCGCGGCTGGCGCCTGACATACAATGACGGCTTCGAAATCGACTTCGGAGCATTCGATGAGTCTTTCCCCGTTCCATCTGGCCATCCCCGTTCACGACCTGCCCGCGGCACGGCGTTTCTACGGCGAGGTCTTCGGCCTCGACGAGGGCCGCTCCGATACGAAGTGGGTCGATTTCAACTTTTATGGCCATCAGCTCGTCATTCACGAGCACGCCAAGACGGCGGACCAGGAGCACGCGCGCAGCAACCCCGTCGACGGACACGATGTGCCGGTGCCGCACTTCGGCATCGTGCTCGAGTGGGGCCAATGGGAGGCGTTGGCCGAGCGTTTGAAGGCGTACGGTACGCAGTTCGTGATCGAGCCGTATGTTCGCTTCAAGGGGCAGGTGGGCGAGCAGGCCACGATGTTCTTGCTCGACCCGTGCGGCAATGCCCTGGAATTCAAGGCGTTCAAGGATATCGGCCAGCTCTTCGCGAAATAAGCGTCTCACCTCAAGACGAATAGCGCGCGCCTGAAGCGAACGTCGCCCGCCGCGGCCAACCCGCGAGCGGCTCGCGCACGACTGACGGGCTGGCCGAAAGCCAATGCTCGACCTCCATGCCGATTTGCCGCGCCGCCTCGGCCGCGATCCATCGACAGCCGGCTTCAGTGGATACGCGAACCATCGGTTCGCTCGATTCGAACAGGAAGCGTACCTCGACCTCGTGATCGACGATCCGCGTGTGCATGTCGCGCAGATCGGCCGTCGCGCAAGACATGCGCGTGCGTGCACGCACTTCGGCAAAGTGATATTCGAGCCAGTGCGAGAAAAACCAAGCATCGTCATGGGTCGCCATCGTGAAGGCCGTGTCGCACCATACGAGCGAACGGGCGTCGCCGATTCGACCCATCGAAGGCTCCGGGGCTCGAGCCGAGCCGGCGCCAGCGGCTTCATTGGCCGCATTGCCGCCGTGGCCATGAGGGGCTGCTCCGGTCCCGCGCTCGCCGCGCTCCGGCCACACCCGGGAATCGACGGTCGGGGGCGAGCCCAAATGCAGTTGATGCGCGCGCAATGCCTGCCAAAGCAGGGCGTGGTCGTCGGCGCGCGAGGGCTGCATCGTCACTTGCGTCGCGTGCCCTGGCGTACGGGCAACCGAGCGAGCCACGAGGCGAAGTTCGCAAAGCAGCGCCGAGTCGCAGGCGATCGCCGCGCGACGAGGCAGGCCGATCGGCGCGAGATCGACGTCTTCGTCGACTGCTACGGTCAGCCCGTGGCGATCCACCCGTGAGACGGGCAGCGGGCCCGGTTGGCCGGCGTGCATGACGCCGATGCGGATCCATGCGGCGAATTCGTCTGAAGCGGGCGCGAGGACGCGGCGAGTGGTTTGCACGGTGATTCTCCTTCTAATGGCGCAGGCTAAGGGGACGGCGCAGACCGGTGTATTCGGTCTCGGGCGTCATAGGCCGGCACGTAATGCAAGATGTTCGAGAGGCGTAGCCGTTGCGCGGTGCAGGTGCGTTCCAGCGTCTTGCTCGTCGCGCGCAATGGGCGCGTGCGATGCAATGAGCGCGTCGACTACCGCCGTGGCCAACATGGGCGCCAGTAAGCGCGATAAGGGCTCGAATGCATCGCTTCCCCGCGCCCGAGTGCCGTAAAGGGTCGCCGGCGGCGGTTCCAGCGCCCCCTGGAATTTCGCGACGAACGCCGCGGCCGAACCCGGGGTGGCTCGCAAACGCTCGACAAGTTCAGGTTGCGAGGCCAGCGTGTCAATCGCCGGCCCCGTCAATTCGTACGCCGCGCGGCCGCCCGTCGCCAGTAGTTGGATGGCGGCCGCGGCCGCTTCTTCCGCGATCGGCCCGAGGCGCGACGTCCATCCGGTTTCAAGGGCGGCGAACAGGTTCGGCAGCGCGTGTTCGTTACGCGGGTGCCGATACGCCTGCGTAAATATTCTTCGAAGTTCGTCAAGTGCGGTAACCAAGCCCGCGAGACGGTGCGGATGCAGTTCGTCCGGCTCGGCGAACGCATGCACGACCGGCACAAGATGGTGCAGACGCCGACGCTGCTGATCGGGCAGCCCCGCCCAAGCCGCAAGCAAGTCGGGCCACAGCGGCCGCGCGACTTCCTGGATGGCGTCGAACGTCCGGCGCCCCCGAGTGCGAATCGCCGCCAGACGAGACGACGCCAAGTCGCGAGCTGCACTGCCAAGGGACGCCATCGTGCGCGCCGAGCACAGCCGTTCCAGCCAGTCGACGTAGGATTCGTGCGCGGCGTGGGAACGAGGGCAGAGAAGGCGGGTGGCCAACGTCCGCAGGGGCGGCGATACGTCGATGCCCCAGGCGGGGTCTCGCTCTAGCACAGGGAGCGCGGCAAGGACCTCGTTCTCGAAAAGGGTGCGCCCCGATAGACGAGACGGCGCGCCTGGCGCTGCGCCGTCCGGGCCGAAAACGGGAGACAGGTCGGGCGGCGGTGCGGTGGGCGTCATGAACGCAACTCCGAGCGACCGGCCGTTTGACGCGGCGCGCCTGAGATCAGACTTCCAGTGCCGCCGCGACGTCCTCGCGCTGTTCGATCGATGCGGGATCGATGCCAAGCGCCGTAAGCGTTTGCACATCCAAGTCGATCCAACACGCGACGACCATGCGACCGTCGATCCGCTGCGCAGGACCGGCCCGGTGCGCGTGCACGCCGATGCGGCGGAACAGCCGCTCCATGCTGAGAAACGTCACGCCGATCAGCTGCCGGGCGCCCAGCTTGACCGCGCATTCCACGACCGACGCAAGCATAGGCTGCACTGCCCAGGCGCCGCTGTCCTCGCCAAATGCTCCCTCGGCGGTACTCGCCGCAAAGCGCGATAATTCCCAAACATCGAAAGCGCGCGGCGGCTCCATCCCGTCCGCCAGCAGGAAAGGAAAGAGCTCTTGCAACAAATAGGCGTGTGTTGTCGGCAACAGCCTCGCACAACCGCAAATGGCCCCCGATTCGTCATGGGCGACGACATACACGGTGTCGTCGCGATCGTATTGGTCGCGCTCGAAGCGGTCGTCGGCGCACGGCAGGCTCCATCCCAACTGTTCGACGAAGATCCTGTGCCGATAATGTGCAAGCGCGGCATCGAGATCTTCAGGCATGCGCCCGTCGCCGTGAACAGAAGTCCGCATGAGATCCCTCGCGTGTGTTTTTTGATGAGCGCATTACACAGCGCGCTCCGAGGGGCGGTAACTGTCAACGTTGACAGGACTAGGGACGAACCCCAGCCTGCCGGAGGCGGGCTTGCGCACTCCAGGGCATGTCGATCGCAACTAATGGGAAGATTGAAATGAGCCGACGATTTGCTTATAAATGAGCACTGTGAGTGAGTTAGCCGATCATTCGAGCGCGGGCCGGCGCTTTTGCGGCCCCGCTCGGCCTTATTGGAGCGTGGGCCCTGGCGTCGCGGGGCGAGCCCAAGTGGCGAGCGCGGCCCGTGCGACCGCGTTCGGCCAGTTCAGGCCGGCGACGCGCCGCAGGAGCGCCCTGGTGGTATGGGCCATGCCGAGGTCGAGACCGCGTGGATCGACGCACATGACGTTGCTGCGGATGTCGCCCCAGGCGACGATCAATGCGCCGGACGCGCGATCGACATACCAGTCCCAGCCGAGGGTGACGTGGGCGGCGCCCGGGCCGCGCGCGCGCTGCCATTCGGTGTAACCTGCGCTGCAGGCGTCGATGCCTTCCGCGCGCAGATCCGCGAGCAGGCCTTCGTCGAGCGCCGAACCGATATGAACGAGCTGGAGTTCGGCCAGCGCCTGTTCGGGAAGACGAACGTAGCCGTCGAGGCCGGGGCTCGACGGCATGGTGGAAGGATGTCTCATGCGCCGGACTGTAGCAGTCCGCAGCGGCCGTGAGACCTGGCAACTATGACAGCCTTGTGTTCCGGGCCGATGACTGTTTTTTTGGGGTAGCCATGGATTTGCCGTTGCGATGGCAAGAAAGTTACGAACTACTGCGCTCGGCGCCGGACGAACGGCAATTGTTCGAGCGGATTGCGCAGTTTGCGAAACGGCTCGGTTTCGAATATTGCTGCTACGGAATTCGCGTGCCGCTGCCGGTGTCGAACCCGGCGGTCGCCATTTTCGACACCTACCCGTCCGGGTGGATGAAGCACTATCAGGAAAATCATTTCATCGACGTCGATCCGACCGTCCGCGAAGGCATGTCCAGTTCGCGGCTGATCGTATGGCCGGAAGCCTCGGCGAACGCCCCCAAGCTATGGGCCGATGCGCGCGATTTCGGCCTGCGGGTGGGCGTCGCCCACTCGAGCTGGGCGGCCCACGGCGTGTACGGCCTGCTCACCATGGCGCGGCACGACGATTCGCTGACGAGCGCGGAGATCGACGAGCTGACGCTGCAAGGGAGCTGGCTTGCCAATCTTTCCCATTCGCTCATGAGCGAATTTCTCGTGCCGCGGCTCGCGCCCGAGGCAAGCGTCGTGCTTACCCCTCGAGAATGCGAAGTGCTGTGCTGGACCGGGGAAGGGAAGACGGCCTGCGAAATCGGCCAAATTCTCAATATCTCGGAGCGCACCGTCAATTTTCACGTCAATAACGTGTTGTTGAAGCTCAATGCCACCAACAAGGTGCAAGCGGTCGTCAAGGCGATCGCCATGGGGCTGATCGCCTCCTGCTGACGGCCGCGAGGCGTTACGACGGAAGCTGCGATGCGCGCGGGCTCGGCAGCGGACCCAAATCAGCGAGCGGATGCCCGTCGCTCGGCCAGGGCGAGGTCAAGAAATGCGCGACGCGCTCGGGCCGCACTTCGGCCAGCGAGGCCGGCTGCCAACGCGGGGCGCGGTCCTTGTCGACGAGATGCGCGCGCACCCCTTCGCGGAAGTCGCCTTCCTCGATCGCGCGCGATGCGATGCCGAGTTCCATGCGGTAGGCGTCGGCCAGCGTGATGTCGCGCCCTCGCAAAATGGCTGCGCGCGTCACGTGCAGCATGGTCGGCGAGTAGCCATGCAATGCGTCGAGCGCCGTTTGCACCCAGGCCCGCAGCGCCGCCGGCGGATTGGAGATCAACGCGGACGCCAACGACGCCGCCATCTCGTCAACGGATAGCCGCGCGTCGAAATGCCGTTCGATTTCCGGCAGCACGGCGTCGATGCCGGCGGGTGCGGCCGGGCCGGCCGGCGGCACGAATACGTCGCGCAGCCGCTCGCGCACGTGCTCCGGGGGCAAACTCGCGAGGCGCGCCTCGAATCCATGCAGCCATTCGCTCGGCACGCAGACGTCGGCCAGGCGGCAGCGCACCGCGTCGGCGCCCGAGAGCACGGCGCCCGTCAAACTGACGTAAAGCGCGAGTTCGACCGGCATCACGCTCAAGAACCGTGTAGCGCCGACGTCGGGCACGAAGCCGATCCGCGTTTCGGGCATCGCGATCTTGCTGCGCTCGGTGGTCACCCGCAGCGATGCCGCTTGAGCGAGGCCCATGCCGCCGCCCATCGCGATGCCGTCGGCCAGCGCGACGATCGGCTTCGGATACGCGTGCAGGGCGAAGTCGAGCCGGTATTCGTCGATGAAGAAGCGTCTCCAGCCGTCTTCCTCGTCGACACGCCCGGCCGATGCGGCGTGGTAAAGCGCGCGGACGTCGCCGCCCGCGCACAATCCTTTTTCGCCGCTGCCGCGCAGGACCAGCGCGACGATGCCGTCGTCGGTCCGGCAGCGTTCCACTTGCTCGGCGAGCGCCCGGATCATCTCGTGCGACAGCGCATTGAGCGCGTGCGGCCGGTCGAGAGTCAGGATGGCGACGCCGTTGACGACGTGACACAGCACGCGCCCCTGCGCCGGCGGCGGGGCGCTAGCGGCGCCGTCGCTTGCGGCCTGCGAGGTTTGAACACGTGCATTCATTGGGTGACTCCGTTCATTCGTAAAAGGATCTGATTCGGGCACAGGCGGCGACGCTCATGACTGCGCGCCGTGCCGCTCGTAGAGCGAGATGATCGCCGAGAAATCGAGCCCACCCCGGCCGCTTGCGCTCATCGCCTGGTACAGCTGATGCGCGAGGGCGCCGAGAAAAATCGGCTGCTTGGCGGTGCGGGCCGCCTCAAACGCAAGCCCCAGGTCCTTGAGCATGAGATCGGCGCCGAACCCGCCCGTATAGCCGCGCGACGCGGGCGCGGTTTCGACGATGCCCGGATACGGATTGTAGGTGTCGGAGCTCCAGCATCGGCCCGTCGATGTATTGATGATGCCGGCGAGCACCTTCGGATCGATTCCCAGCGTGGCGCCGAGCGACATCGCCTCCGCCACGCCCGCCATCGTGATGCCGAGCAGCAGGTTGTTGCAGATCTTGGCCACTTGGCCCATGCCCGTGTCGCCGCAGCGAACGATGTTCTTGCCCATCGCGCCGAGCGCGGGACTGACGCTGGCGAACAGCGCTTCGCTCGCCCCGACCATGAACGTGAGCGTACCGGCCGCCGCTCCGCCCGTGCCGCCGGACACCGGGGCATCGACGAACGCATTGCCGTTCGCTTGCGCGAGCCGGGCGAATTCCTGTGCGCTCGCGGGATCGATCGTGCTCGAATCCACGATCGTGACGCCCCGCGCGATGCCGGCCAGCACGCCTTGCTCGCCGGTCAACACGCCTCGCACGTGCGCGGCCGCAGGCAGCATCGTGACGACGAGTTCGGTGTCCGCCGCCGCGGCCCTTGGCGACGCACACACGGCCGCGCCGGCTTCGGCCAGCGCGCCGCATGCCGCCGCGCTCAAATCGAACACCTGCAGCGCATGCCCGTGCTTCAACAGATTGCGCGCCATCGGCGCACCCATGTTGCCCAGGCCGATAAATGCGATCTTCATGGCGAGTCTCTCCCTGTCCGGTTCGGTTCGATGCGGTTCGGTCGCGCCGGTCAGCGCAGGCTGATCGTCGTATTGACGCCGCCGGCGGACGCTTCGTCGTCGAACCAGCGCGCCGTGACGGTCTTCGTCTGGGTATAGAACTGAACGACTTGCTTGCCGTACGGCCCCAAATCGCCGAGTTTCGAGCCCCGCGAACCCGTAAAGCTGAAGAACGGCACCGGTACGGGAATCGGGATGTTGATGCCGACCTGGCCGATGTCGATCTCGCTTTGGAACTTGCGCGCCGCCGCGCCGCTTTGGGTAAAGAGCCCGACGCCGTTGCCGAAGGGATTGCCATTGACGAGCGCGATGGCGTCATCGAGCGTGGCGACCTCGAGCGCCACCAGCACCGGGCCGAATATTTCGGTGCGGTAGACCGACATCTCGGGCGTCACGCCCGTGAAGATCGTCGGGCCGATGAAGTTGCCGCTCTCGTAGCCGGGCACGCGAATGCCGCGCCCATCCAGCGCGAGCGTCGCGCCTTCATCCACGCCCTTTTCGATCAGCGACAAGATGCGCGCCTTGGCCGCCTTCGAGACGACGGGGCCCAGATCGGTGTTGGGCTCGGTGCCGGCGTTCACCTTCAACGTCTTCGCGCGCGCCACGAGTTCGGGCAGCCACTCGCGCGCCTGCCCGACGAGCACGACGGCGGACGTGGCCATGCAGCGCTGGCCCGCCGCGCCGAAGCCCGCGCCGACGAGGGCGTTGAGCGTCTGCTCGCGGTTGGCGTCGGGCAGCACGACAGCGTGATTCTTCGCGCCCATCATCGACTGCACGCGTTTGCCGTGCTGGCTCGCCAGGTTGTAGACGTGGGTGCCGACGGCCGTCGAACCGACGAACGAGACCGCCTTGATGTGTTCGTGCGTGCACAGCGCGTCGACCACTTCCTTGCCGCCGTGCACGACGTTCAGGACGCCGCGCGGGATGCCCGCCTCGATCGCGAGCTCGACGAGCGCCATGGTCGAGAGCGGATCTTGCTCGGAGGGCTTGAGCACGAACGTGTTGCCGCACACGATCGCCATCGGGAACATCCATAGCGGGATCATCGCCGGGAAGTTGAACGGCGTGATGCCGGCGCAAACGCCGATCGGCTGACGCAGGGTGTAGGTGTCCACGCCGCCGGCGACGTTTTCGGCGAATTCGCCCAGTTGCAGCGTGCCGATCGACGCCGCATGCTCGACGACTTCCAAGCCGCGAAAGATATCGCCTTCGGCGTCGGGCAGCGTTTTGCCTTGCTCGGCCGTCAGGATCTTGGCGATGCGCGGCATGTGCTCGCGAATCAGCGCCTGATATTTCAACATGATGCGGGCGCGGGCGCCGATCGGCGTCGTTTTCCACTGGGCGAACGCCGCTTGCGCGGCGGCGACCGCCGCATCCACCTCGGTGCGCGTGGCGAACGGCACGCGGGCAAGCACTTCTTGCGTGGCGGGATTGACGATGTCGCGCCACTCGGTCGTGGCGGATTCGACGAATTCTCCGTTGATCAGCAGCTTGACGGTCGGTTGGTTGGCGCCGGCAGTGGACGTTGCGCTCATCGATAGGCTCCTGGTCGGTTGTGTCGGTTGTGTCGGTTGTGTCGGTTGATGTCGGTTCGGGTCGGTCGAGTCGTGAGGATCGGGCGTCGGGACCCACTCGTGTTCGGTGATCGGCAGGCTCAGCGCAGTTCGGGGAAGTCTTCTTCCCAGTACTCGCCGGGCAACCGCTCGATCGCGTCGCCGCGCTCGATTTCACGCCGTCGCAATTCCACTCGGCGGATCTTGCCCGAGATCGTCTTCGGCAACTCGTAGGCTTCGAGCCGGCGAATGCGTTTGTAGGGCGACAGGCGCTCGCGCGAGAACGCGAAGATGCTCTTGGCCAGCTCGGGGCTGAACGCGTACCCGTGACGCAGCATCACGTAGGCCTTCGGCACCGACAGCCGCAGCGGGTCGGGACTCGGCACGACCGCGGCCTCCGCGACAGCCTCGTGCTCGATCAGTGCGCTTTCCAGTTCGAACGGGCTCAAGCGATAGTCGGATGACTTGAAGACGTCGTCGGCTCGGCCGATATAGACGTAGTACCCGTCATGACGACGCATGGCGATGTCCGACGTGTGATAGCGCCCTTGACGCATGACGTGCGCGGTGGCGTCGGCATTATTGGCGTAGCGCGTCATCAGGCCGAGCGGGTGGAGCGCTCGTTCCCCGGCCTGCGCATCGGCTCCGGCGCCGGCGCCGGTGTCAACCGCATCCGAGTCGAGCGGGAGGGCGATTTCGCCTTCCTCGGCAGGGCGCCCGTCGGGATCGACGAGCACGATGCGATAGCCCGGCATCGGCCGCCCCATCGACCCCGGAACCACGTTTTGCCCAGGCGAGTTGCCGATTTGGCAGGTCGTTTCGGTCTGGCCATACCCATCGCGGATCGCGATACCCCAAGCCGCCTTCACACGCTCGATGATTTCCGGATTGAGCGGTTCCCCGGCGCCGACGATTTCCCGCAACGAAACCGCATACGAGGCGAGCGGCTCCTGCACGAGCATGCGCCAAACCGTGGGCGGCGCGCAGAGCGTCGATACCTGATGGCGAACGAGGGTCTCCAGCGTCGTCTTCGCATCGAAGCGGGCGTAGTTCAGGATAAAAACGCATGCCCCGGCGTTCCACGGTGCGAAAAAGCAGCTCCAGGCGTGCTTCGCCCAGCCCGGCGAACTAATGTTCCAATGAACGTCGCCCGGCTGCAGGCCGATCCAATACATCGTCGACAAGCTGCCCACCGGGTAGCTCTCGTGCGTATGCTCGACGAGTTTGGGCTTGGACGTCGTGCCCGAGGTGAAGTAGAGCAGCAGCGGATCGCGCGCATGCGTCGCGTCCGAGGGAACGAAATCGGGCGAAGCCGCATAGCCGTCCGCGAGACGGCGCCAGCCGGGGGCGGCCTCATCCCTGCCGCCGACCGCGATCTTGACGATGGCGGCGTCGATTCCATCGAATTTGCCGCATTCGCCGGCATCGACGATCGCGAACTTCGGCTGGCCGATGGCGATGCGCTCGCGCAAATCCTCCGTTGAAAGCTGGGTGGTGGCCGGCATCAGCACGGCGCCGAGCTTGATCGCGGCGAGCATGGCGTCCCAGAGCTCGACGCGGTTGGGCAGCATGAGCAAGATGCGGTCGCCGCGCGCGACGCCGAGGCCGCGCAGGTGGTTCGCGATTCGGGCTGAGCGCTCCGACATCTGTGCGAACGAAAATCGCGTCTCCTGCCCGGTGCCGGCGTCGACGAGCAGCAGGGCGGGCGCGTCGTTCCCGCGCGCGATGGCGTCGAAATGATCGAGGGCCCAGTTGAACTCGTCGAGCGCCGGCCAGGCGAAGTCCCGATAGGCGCGTTCGTAGTCGCTGCGATGCCGCAACAGAAAATCCCGCGCGGTCAGAAAGCGCTGTGCTGCCGTCATGTTGCTGTCTCCTATGACGCCAAATCGATACGAAGTGCGATCGCTTTGGCCATTTCGGCGCGTTCTTGCGCGCGCTCGTTCGATGCTCGTTTGATGGACGACGATACGCCGATTACGCGGCGTCGCCCACCCGGGGCGGCTCGATACGGCTCATGCCGATGGACTACGCGACGAAGTGTAGGCAGCGGCCGGGCCGCTTTCGATGCTCAAGCCGCTCACTTTGCGTGAGCGCATTTGCCACCTGCGGGGCGCGGCGCGCCATTCGGGCGGCCGCAGCCGGTGCGGACGGCCAGGTAGGCGGGGAGATCAGCTCAGGCCGAGGCCGCGGAGCACGGCGTTGCCGTCTTCGGTCAATTGAAAGCGCGTATCGCCCGATTCCGACGTGACGCTCTCGACGAGCCCCGCCTCCTGCAACGTCGGGATTTCGGGCTTGGCGGAGACGTCGATCGGGCAGTGCAGCAACAGCAGCAGCGTGGCGATCTCGTGATGGCTTAGGATGCGCCGCAGCATCGTGCGCGGCTTACGCGGCGTGGCAAGTTTGTTCGAGTCAGTCATCGGGCCGGCCCTCCATCGCGAATCGCAGCGCGCCGATGGTGAAGACGGCGCCTTAAAGCAAACTTAAAACGCGGCGCGTCTCGGCGTATTGCACCCCATGTCGAAAATCAATAAGCGTATGAAACGAAATGATTTATGCGCCCCGGGTGGGGCGAGCGTGTATCGCCGTGTTACACATTTCAACGACGCGTCGTCATGCGGCGTCGTTTACTTCACGAGACGCAGTTCGCTGAGCGAGCCCGAGATCGTGCTGAAGATGTTCGCCAATTGTGTCGGATCGGGCGAAAAGAACGCGTTTTGCGGCGAGCTTGCGCAGTCGGTCATGACTTTCGCCGCGTTTGGATCGTGCGTATCGGTCGCACCGTAGCGGATCGTATAGATGATGATGCCGTCCTTCTTCATCGCCGTGCACAGGTCTCGCTGCATGTTGTCGAAATCGGTCGGATTGCCCATGTAGTCCTTCACCGAACCCGAATCGGTCGTCCCGTAGGGTGGAATATCGTCTCGCCCGACGCCGCTCATGCCGTTGTGCGATATCGCATCCGGGTAGTCCGCCACATCCGATGGATTCCATGCGGAAATCACTTCGTTGCCGCCGTCGCTCAGCAGCACGACGACGCGCGTGAGGTACGGGTTGGCGGCGGGGTCTTCGGGCAGCGTCGAGCTGCCCCAGCCGGCCGCGCCTTTCCATTTCGGCGACAGCATGCGCCAGCCCCACATCAACCCTTCGGGAATGACGGTCGAGTAAGCCGGCGGGTCGAGCGCGGTGAGCGCATTGTTGAGCGTGCCGGCGTTGGCGGTGAGGAACGTCACGGGATGGGCGACGCAACCCCAGTTGTAGACCTTGCCGCTGTAAGGGTAGTAGTACGGCTTGAATGCGCGGCTCGTCGGCGTGCCAGGCTGCAGCACGATGTTGCCGTTGGACGCGCGCGGCTCGACGGTGCAGCCGCCCCAGTTCGACCATCCGTAGCCCGTGCCGGACCACGCGGCCGGCGCGGCGCTCGACATCCAGGCGCGCGTTCTCGCCGAATTGCCGACATTGACGGTCGTCGCGAACGGCACCAGCCCCATATACGAGTTCGTCGCCGTGCTAGTGGAATTGAACATCTCCTTGACGAGCGCCTTCGATGCCGCGATCAGATTCGTGATCTTCCCGCTCTCGCTCATCGACCCGGTGTTGTCGAGCACGAGTGCGACTTCCAGATTGCTGCGCGTCGTGCGCACGGTCTCGTTCGACGCCGGAATCGTGATCGAGGTGAGCTTGAGGAGCCCCGCGCTCACGAGCGGCAGCTTCAATTGGGCGGACATCGTTACGCGCTGCCCGGTGGATGGGGTTCCGCTCAAGGCGACGCTGAACGTCTTCGGGTCGAACGAACTGCCCAGGTATTTCGACGGCATGTTGCCGGTGAAATAGGCGAGCGCATCGGTTTTCCACTGCGTGATCTGCGCGCTCGTCGCCGATGTCGGCAAGAGCCGCAGTTCGCTGCCCGCGGCGATCGCGGCCGCATCGAGCGAATATTGAAGCCGCGACTGCGCGAGATGGAAGCGGACGGTATCGATGCCGCCGAGCAGCGCCATCAGCATCAGCACGATCGACACGCTGAACATCGGCGTGACCGCGCCGCGGGTATCGCGTAGCGTATTCATGACGGCGAGAGCACCAGTTCGTTGCCGAAGCGCAGGCGGTAATACGCGCGTTCGTAGAGGGTGAGGTTGCCGGGCGCCGCTTTCCAGAAAGCCGACGTCGTGGCGAATGGCCTGTAGGTGTAGAACACTTCGACGGCCACTACGCAGTCTTGCGGCTTGAAGGGGTAGCCCGCGGGCACCAGCGCCGCGCCGAGCTGCGATACGGCGCTCGGCGACCACGGGCTTTTGCGCTGCCACGCAATGTGGGGTTTGCCTTTGCCGGTGGGGTCGTCGATGACCGTTACGATGACGGCGCCGCTGCCCGACAGTTCAAGCGGGCTAGCCATCGTCACCGCGCCGTTCCAATACGCGGAGAGGCTGGCGGCATTGGTCGCGTCGGTGTTGTCGATGACCTTCGTCTGCTGCCCTAGACTGTCGGCGAGCGTGAACGCGGTGCGCGTGACGAGCGCGGAGGCGCGAAAGTATCCATAGAGTTCGACGAAGCCGACCAGCATCAGCAAAACGAGCGGCATCAGCACGGCGATTTCGATTGCCGCGACGCCGCGCGTGTCGGGCAACAGCCGCCACGACCGGCGTGATCGCCGCGGGCGCGGGAGGGGGGGTGTTTTCACGGCTCGTTCTGGATCAGGATGGTGCGGCTGAACGTCAGCTGCTTGACGCCGACGATGCCGAGAATGCCGGTGAAGGTCGGGCGCGTGAACGATACTTTGTAGAGCACGATGTCGCCGAGATTGCCGGCGCCCGATTGCGTCTTCACGCCGCTCGCGTACGAAGGGTAGGTTGTCGTGCTGATGGTGATTTGCTGAGGCGATTTGACCCACATCGTCAGGTCGCGATCGACGAGCGCGGTAATCGCTTGATCGCGCGTTTCGCCGGTCGGCACCATCGTGGTTTGGCCAAAGCGCGACGCTTGCCGTACCGCGGCCTCGAGCGACGCATCGGCCATCAAGATCATCCCCATCTCGATCGTGCCGATCACGAGAAGCAGCAAGAACGGCAAGCCGATAGCGAACTCGAGCGCCGTGACGCCGCGGGTGCGCGAGGGGCGGGTGAGCGCGCGTCTTGCGCCGTGCACGAATCTGAGCGGCGTCATTGGTCGTTCAGCAGCTGCGTTTGCCGGCGCAAGCCCAACGGCGTCGGCGTCGGCGCGGGTGCGGATTGCGCCTGATCAGGGCCGGCGAACGACGGTTCCCGGGGCGCAGGCTGCGTTGCCGGCGGCAGGGCGCGAGGCATGATGGCCGGTACCGGCACGGTGTTCATCGCCATGGTGGGTACCGGCTCCGTCCGCACTGCGCTCGCCACGGGCGCCATGGCTTGGGACGCGGGCGCGAACGGCTTGATCGCGTAAGTCTGTACGCCGATGTGCCTCGAAGTCGGCAGCATCGTCACCGGCTTGTCGGGCGAGCCTGCGTCGAGGCGCGCGCGCACGATTTTGTAGAAGCGCAGATTCTCGTCGGTCGACGCGCGCGGTAAATCGCGCGTCAAGATTTGGTCGGCCGCGCCGCTGTTGCCGAGCAGACCGTACGCGAGTGCGAGATCCTGTCGGGCTTGAACCGGCGCGCCGGGCTCGCCCGCGACGCTCAAGAGCAAGTTCGCGCCGTCGCGCACTTGGCCATCGAGCACCAGCGACAGGCCGAGGTCGACCGTTAGCATCGTGTCCCCCGGATGGCGCTTCAGCGCTTCCCGATAGATCGTTTGCGCGCGCTGCGCGTCGCCCTTCAGCGCCCACGCGGTGCCTAACCCGGCGCTTGCCATTGCGTTGGCCGGCTCTTTCGACAGCACGCGCTGATACAGCTCGATGGCCTCGTCCAGGCGCCGCTGCCGCACCGCGATGCGCGCGAGGCCGAGCGTCGGCACGGTGTGCCCAGGCGCGAGCGCCGCGGCGCGCTCGTACATGCTGCGCGCGCGCTCCAGGTCTCCCGACGTGGCGAGGGCCGCGGCGAGGCCGGTCAACGCTTCGAGGTTGTGCGGCTGCGTCTCCAGCACCTTCCCGAACATCGACGTGGCAAGCGAGATGTCGCCGTTTTGCAGCGCGGTCGTGGCGATGGTCATGTCCGTGAGGCGCGTCTTTCCATGTGCGCCGCCGGTCACGGTCATTGGCCGCGAGCGCACCTGCGTGACCACGGGCGTGCACGCGGAGGCAAAGAGCGCGCACAGGACAAGGGACACGCGCAGCGCGGATGCGACGGGTGCGAGAGTTTTCATTTGAATACCGCCATCAGACTAAGCACGGCCGGGCCGGCCGCTATCAAGATCACCGTCGGCAAGATGAAGAACATCATCGGCAGCGTCATCTTGGTGGACAGCTTGGCCGCCTTTTCCTCGAGCAGGTGCATGTGCTGCGCCCGCTCGGCGCGCGCAAGCACGCGAAGCGCCTGCGTGATCGGCGTGCCGTAGCGCTGCGACTGGGTGAGCGTCGTTACCAGCGTGCGCAGCGACGCCACGTCGACGCGGTCCGCGAGGTTGCGCAGCACGGACGCGCTGTCGTTGTCGATGCGCAATTCCTGCGCGGTCAGTCCGAGCTCGTACGCTAGAGCCGGTGCGATCGAGCGCATTTCTTCGGCGATCCGAACGATGCTCGAACCGAGGCTGTAACCCGCGTTCGTGCAGATGACGAGCAGATCGAGCGCATCCGGCAGCGCCGTCGCGATTTGCTTTTGGCGGCGCCGCGTATGCCAGTCGAGCGCGAACTCGGGCAGCATCATGCCGATCATGAACAGCGCCGCGACGGCGGCGATGCGCAGCATCATCCAGCGCTCGAGCAGCGGCACGTGCGTGCTCCCCAACAGCATCGCAAGCGCCGCGACGGCGCCGGTCACCGCCTTGATGCCGATCAGTGCGGACACGGGACGCGTGCCGCGAAATCCGGCGCGCGTCAGGCGCCGCGCCAGATCGCTGCGATGGGCGGCTTCGAACAAGGGAAGGCGATCGCCCAGTGCGGCGAGGCGCGCGGCGATGCGAGCCGGAAGCGATCGTGCGACGGGCGTTATGCCCACCGAGGTGCGCCGTTCGCCGGCGAGCAGCCGGGCCCGTTGCGCAATGCGCGCGGCGGGCCGGTTGCCGTTCACGAACGCGATGACCATTGCCGCCAGCACCGCGATGCACAGGATCTTGTCGAGGAAGGACAGCGTCATATTCAGGTATCCAATTTAGCGAGGCGCTGAATGATGACGAGCCCGAAAACCAGCAGCACACCGCTCACGACGAGAATCATGTGGCCCGCGTGCGTATCGATCAGCACTCGCGCGTAGTCGCGATTGATCGTGTACAGCGCGCCGAAGACGACGGGCGGCACGCACGCGATCACGCGGCTCGCGAGTCGGCTTTCGGCTGTCAGCGCACGGGTTTTCTGCCGTACTTCCTTGCGGCCGCGGACGATGTCCGCCAGGCCTTCGAGCGTTTCGCCGAGCGAGCCGCCCGTTTCCCGTTGCAGCAGCAGCGCGACGCAAAAGAACGAAAACTCCGGGATACGCAGGCGCCGCATCGCCTCGTTCAATACCGTTTCTAGTTCGATGCCGAGTTGCAGACCGTCGGCGATTTGGCGGAATTCCGCGGCGAGCGGCTGGGCGCATTCGTCCGCGACGATCTCGATCGCGCGCACGACCGGCACGCCGGCGCGTACCGCGCGAACCATCAGGTCGAGGGCATCCGGAAACACGCCGAGCATCCGCAACCGGAAACGCTCGACCAGCATGTTGTAGAACGCGCGCAGCGCGGCGAGCGGCAGCACGGCAAGCAGCACCGGCCATGCCCACGCCGGCACCACGTCGATCCGTGCGATGGCGATCGCAATGGCAATAGCGCCAGCCACGACCACGCCGGCGAGCCTCGGCCCGAATTTTCCGCCGACGATCTCGATGCGGCGCAAACGATCGTCGAGCCAGGTCCACAGGCGCAAGCGGCGCGTCCGCTCATGGAAGAGCGTGGCGACGAGCGCGTCGTCCCCGGCCGTCGCGACCGCCGCGTCGAGCGCGAAAAGCCGCGCGCGCATCAGCGCGGAGGGCCGCGCTCGCATGATCTGCAGCGCGGCATGCACCAGCAGCCCGGCGCTGAAGACGGTCACGAACACCGCGAAGGCGAAAAGATTGGCGCGGCTCATGCGTGCAACGCCTTCATCAGGCTCTCTTCGAGGCCATAGTGCGCGGCGCGCGAGGAAAACGCGGGGCGCAGCGACGACGATTCGAAGCGTCCGCGCACCTCGTCGCCGGAGACGCCGTCGTCATAGCGGAAGATGAAAAGATCCTGAGTCAGGATCACGTCGCCTTCGAGGCCGACCAATTCGGTAATGTGCGTGACGCGCCGCATGCCGTCTCGCATGCGCTCGGTTTGCACGATCAAATGCACCGCGCTTGCGATCTGCCGGCGGATCGACAGCAGGGGAAGGTTGCCGTTCGCCATCATCACCATGCTCTCCAACCGCGTGATCGCATCGCGCGGCGTATTCGCGTGGATGGTCGTCATGGAGCCGTCGTGGCCGGTGTTCATCGCCTGCAAGACGTCGAACGCCTCGGCCCCGCGCGTTTCGCCGAGGATGATGCGGTCCGGCCGCATCCGCAGCGCATTGCGCATCAAATCGCGCTGCGAAACCGCGCCGAGACCTTCGGCGTTTTCGGGACGGGTTTCGAGGCTCACGACGTGCGGCTGCTGCAACTGCAGCTCGGCCGCGTCTTCGATCGTGACGATGCGTTCGCGCGCGTCGATGTAGCGCGACATCGCATTGAGCAGCGTGGTCTTGCCCGACCCCGTTCCGCCCGACACGATGATATTGAGCCGGCACGCGCTGCCGATTTCGAGCGTGCGCGCCATCGCGGCGGACAGGCTGCCTTGCGTCGACATCCGTTCGAGCGTGATGTCGCGTTTCGCGAACTTGCGAATCGCGATACAGGCGCCGCGAATCGCGAGGGGCGGCAGCACCACGTTGACGCGACTGCCGTCGGAGAGACGCGCATCGACCATCGGACTGCTTTCGTCGACGCGTCGTCCTACCGAGGCGGCAATCCGTTGCGCCACGTTGACGACGTGCGCATTGTCGCGAAACTTGAGCCGCGTCAGTTCGAGTTTGCCGTGCCGCTCGACATAGACCTGGTCCGCGCCGTTGACCAGAATATCGGTGACCGAATCGTCGGTCAGAAGCGGCTCGATCGGGCCCACGCCGAACATATCGTTCAGGATCTCCTCGATCACCTGAGACTGCTCGGTCAGCGTCATCTTGAGTCGCTCGCGCTCGACGATCTCGGCGGCGAGCCGGGCGATCTCCGCTTGCGCTTGGTCGCGCGTCTGAAGCACCGCGGCGGACACGTTCATCGAGCCGAGCACGAGCGAGCGGATGATGCGGAAGCTGTCCGTCCGCACGAGGCTATCGGCGCGCTCGGCGGTGGAAGGGCCAAGATCGGCTTTGTCGGATGGTTCGCGTCCGTCTCTAGCCGGAGCGGGATGAGCCAGCGCGACGCCCCGTTCCCGACGTTCCTGGGCGCGCGCGGGCAGCGCCCCAGGCGCGTCGCGCGTGGAGGCGGGGGCGGGGGCTTCGTGCAGGAGATCGAGCCGTGCGGGAACGTTCTTTTGGCCGAACATCAGCGCCTCCTTGCAGGCAGCAATTTCTCGTACCAGCGCGGCGCACTCGCCGAGGAGCGTCCGCTCAAGCCGTCGGCGAGCGCCTCGATCGCATCGCCGAAGCGCGACTTGCCCGGTGCGAGCGGCTCTCCCAGGTTTTCCGCCGCGGCCAGCGCGGCGCCGTCGAACGGCAGCTCGAGCAGCACGTTGCAGCCGATGGCGGCGGCGAAATCCGCGGTTTTCAAGTGCCCGCGCTGCGATGCATTCGGCGTATTGAGCAACACCGACATCGACGGCGCGCGATCGATGCCGTCGAGATAGCGCGTGAAGCGCAGTACTTCGCGCGCGGAGTGGATCGACGCATCGGCGAGCAGATACAGGAGCTGCACTTCGGCGAGCGCGGCATGAGTGAGCGAGTGACCTTGGGCCGGCAGGTCGAGCAGGATGTAGTGGAAATGCGGCTTGAGGCGCTCGAGCAGATCGGCCAGCGCGCGTTCCTGCGGTTTGAATGTCTCACCGTAAGGCAGCTCCGCCGACAAGACGAACAGGCGGTCGTCGTGCGCGACGAGCGAGCGCTCGACGAATTGCGGGTCGAGGCGATCGGCGTCGCGCAGCACGTCGAGCAACCCGTTGTTGCTTTTCAAGCCGAGCAGCGTGTTCGCGGCGCCGCCGTGCAGGTTCATGTCGATATAGGCGATGCGCCTATGGGCGACCATCGCGAGATGCCGTGCGAGGCCGGCTGCGACGGTCGTGACGCCGACGCCGCCACGCGTGCCGGCAAAGCCGATGACCTTGCCCGTGCGCGATTGGCGTGCGCTTGGGCCTTGGCCGTTTCCGCCTAGCGAGCGGCGCAGCAGTTCGAGCGTCAGCGGTTTGACCAGGTAGTCCTGCACGCCGACTTCGAGCAGGTTTCGATAGAGCCCGACATCGTTGGTTTCGCCGATCACGATGACCGACACCGACGGCTCGCACACCGCGGCGAGGCGGGCCAGCTCCGAGAGCGGCATCGGTGTGGCGGACACGTCGACGAGCAGCGCAGCCGGCGAGCGCGGCATCTTCGTCAGGTGGTCGATCGCGTCGTCGATGGGCCCCACCTTGACGAGCGCTTGGGTGAAATTTTGTTCGTCGGCAAAACGCTGCACCACGTCTTCGCTGTGCCGATCGCGGACGAAGGCGACGAAGCTCGCGCCGAGGTTGCGGCGAGGCTGCGTAGCGAGTTTCAGCAACGTGTTCATCGCAAGCCTACTTGTTGAAGCTGGAGGTTTCGGTGGTCGGCAACGGCGTGATCTTTCCGGTCTCGTAGCGATGCACGGCGCTGGCGGCGACCGGGGCGTCGGCGCCGGCGAATGGCCGCGGCGCGACGAGATCGGCCGGCCGCACGAGCACCGCCGCGAGATTTCGGTATGTCGCGCAGCCGAATGCGTTGGTGGGACGTTTCGCGCCGGCGTCGCGGAAATTGGTGGGCGTCGCGAGCGCGTCGCAGTCCGGCGGCACCACGTGGCCGTCTTCCAGACCGATCACCGTGGCGTCGGGCATGCCGATAGGCGGCGCGCTCGACAGGCAGCCGGCGAGCAGCACACTGAGCAGCGCCGACGCGCGCAGCAGCGTGCGCTTCGATGGCGCCGGCCGAGTCGATGGCAAACGGTTGACGAATCGCATGCGTGTCCCCGGTCAATAAACGAAGCCGGCCGCACCGACGAGCCGAGGCGTCGAGCCATCGAGCGGATCGAGGCCGGTCTTGCGCTGGATGATGGTTTCGATGTCCGAGCCCGGCGTCATGATGGTGTCCACCGGGCTCGTCATCTGGGCCGCGCTTGCCGGCTGAACCAGGTAGGGCGTGACGATCACGACCAGTTCGGTCTTGTTGTTCTGGTAGTCCTTCGACGAGAACAGCCGGCCCAGTATCGGCAGCTTGCCGAGGCCCGGCAGCTGCGAAATGATGTCGCGCGTCTCGTTCTGCAGCAGCCCGCCGATCGCGAAACTCTGTCCGCTCGACAGTTCGACCGTGGTTTCGACGCGCCGCACGGACAAGCCCGGAATGGTGATCGAATTGGTCGTCACGCTCGCGGTCGGGTCGATCTGACTGACCTCGGGCCGCACCTTCAGGCTGATGTGGTTGTCGGCCAGCACGGTCGGCGTAAAACCGAGCGACACGCCGAACGGCTTGAACTCGACGCTCAACGTGTTTTGGTTTTGGGCGACCGGAATCGGGAACTCGCCGCCGGCGAGGAAGCTGGCCGTTTCGCCCGAGAGCACCGTGAGGTTCGGCTCGGCCAGAATCGTCAGCAAGCCGTCCTGATCGAGCGCGTCGATCACGTTCGTCACCGATGTATGGGCGGTGCGGAAGCCGCTGAGCACACCGGTCGCATTCGATTGCGGCAAGTTCCACGCGCCGGTCGTGGCGTCTTGGATGACGCGCCCGCTGAGCAGCCCGACGACGAAGTTGCCGATGCTGCCCACTGCGTTCCAGTTCACGCCGAGCTGTTGCGTGACGTTGCGGTCCACTTCGATGAAGCGCACGCGCAGGTAGACCTGGGTCGGCTGGCCGACGGTAAGGTGATTGATCAGCGTTTCCTTGTCGTGCAGCATCGGCGTGAGCGTCTGCGTGATCGCATCGACGTCCGCGGCCGATCCGACCGCGCCCGAAATCATCACCGATCCGGGCGCCGACGCCAGCGTGAGTTGAAGGTGCGGGAAGCGCTGGTGCAGCAGCGTGTTCAGCGCGTCGAGATCGCGTCGCACGAGCACCGAGCGGCGAAGGATCACGCGGTTGTCCGAGCCGAGCGCGAAGAGCGTCGTTCGGCCTTCCTTCTTGCCCACTAAGAACACGGCGCCCGGCGTCGGGACGTGGATGTCGGCGACGTCCGGGTCCGCGACGAACACCGCGACAGCCGGCTGCGAGAGCTGCACGACCTCGCCGGCGCCCGCATTCACGGTCAGTGTTTCTTCCGCGTGGGCGTTTCCCGCGCAAACGAGCGCGGCGAGCGCCGTGCTCGTCAAGACTGCGGCCATAGGGCAGTGAACGGCACGACCGACGATGCGTGCGAAGCCCATGCGGCGGACGCGTTCGAAAAGAGCGAACATCATTGACTCCGCGCGGCGAGCGCCGGGGTTTGCGCCGGCGCCAGCGCACCGACTGCTTCGTTGGATGGTGCGCCGTCATGAACAACCGGCGCCTCGCCCTTCGGCGGCAGCGCGAGCAACGGCGAACGGGCCTCGGCGTCGCCTTTCGCCGAGCCGCGATAAACCAGCACCGCGGGCGCTCCGTTTTCCGCTTGACCGCGGCCGTTGTCGTGCGAAAGTGGCAGCTCGCGCACTGCGCGCGACACATCGCCGGCCCACACGGGCGGGGCGGCGGCGATGCCATTGTCGGTCGCGGCGTGCGCATCCGAGCCGCCGCGCGCGAATGTCGCGAAACTGCGCAGCGCGAGCGACAGCGTGCCGAGCCGCGCGGAAATCGCCACGACTTCCGCCATGCGAGGGTTCACCTCGAGCGTGACGGTGCGCGCATGTCCCTTGTCCGCGGCGGCGTCGTCCTTCGGACGCGTGAACTCGGAGCCGACGGCGAGAACACGCACATGGTCGACGACGGTTTCGCTCGCCACCGACAGGCGCGCCGAATCGGTCTTGCTCGCGAGATCCTGCGTGAGGATCAGATCGACATAGTCGCCGGGCTGGATCAGGCCGGCGTTGCCGGAGACATCGTCGATCGCGACCGATACCGCGCGCATGTCGGGCTTGAGCGCGGCCGCCAGAAAGCCCGGGGCATTGGGAAACACGACATCTTTCGCGGTGACGGGGGTACCTGCCGCAAGCGGATGAAGCATCGCGGCGCCGGCGACATCGGGCGTGGAAGGATTGCCTTGCAGGACGGCGCCCGCGGGTCTCTTCGCCGGCGGCATTTCCTTCCACGCAAGATCGCTGTCGCGCAGCAGCAGTCCCGCCGGCAGATCCACGGCGGCGACGCGCACGCGCTCCGATGCCGGCGTGTCATGCGGCGATTGCGCGGAGGCCGCGACGAACATCGCGCGCACGATCAGCGCAATCACGATGGCGACCCCGGCAAGCAGCGCGAGCTTGACTGTGCTCGACATGGCGTTTTCCTGATACGGTTATCCGG
>DATJJH010000004.1:0-20282 GCA_035492395.1 Trinickia sp.
GCGGGTATGATGCCGTGAAAAATGGCGTCCTCGAGCGCCTTACGCGGGCGATGGAAGAAAACGCCTATCCGCTCGAACAAGCGGCGCGCGCAGCTGGCGGCGCCGCTCATCCCGCGAGCCCTGTCGGCCGTCCGGCCGAGCCCTTTGCTGCGGTATCCTCGAAAGCATAATGGCCCAATCCAAAATCTATTCCCGTGTGCTCGGCACCGGCAGCTATTTGCCGGCCAACCGTGTCACGAATCAGGAGCTGGCGGATCGCCTCGCTCAGCGCGGTGTGGAGACCAGTGACGAGTGGATCGTCGCGCGGACGGGCATTCACGCGCGGCATTTCGCCGACGCCGATCAGACGACGAGCGACCTTGCGCTTGCCGCCTCCCAGCGCGCAATCGAAGCGGCGGACATCGATCCGCAATCGATCGACCTGATCGTCGTGGCTACATCAACCCCCGATTTCGTCTTTCCGAGTACGGCTTGCCTGCTGCAAAAGAAGCTCGGCATCAAGAATAACGGCGCCGCATTTGATGTTCAGGCCGTGTGCTCGGGGTTCGCGTATGCCGTCGCGACAGTCGACGCGCTGATTCGTTGCGGCCAGCACCGGAATGCGCTTGTCGTCGGCGCGGAAACATTTTCACGCATTCTCGACTACGACGATCGCACGACCTGCGTGCTGTTCGGCGACGGAGCGGGCGCCGTTATCCTTTCGGCATCCGATGAACCGGGTGTCCTCGCAAGCGCGCTGCACGCCGATGGCAGTCATGCCGACATCCTTTGCGTGCCGGGACATGTCGCGGGCGGCGCCGTCGCGGGCAATGCGTTTCTCCATATGGATGGGCAGGCTGTCTTCCGTCTTGCGGTGAGCGTCCTGGAAAAGGTCGCAATCGAGGTCCTGGAAAAAGCCGATTTGTCGCCTGGCCAGGTCGATTGGCTAATTCCGCACCAAGCCAATATCCGTATCATGACGGGCACCTGCCGCAAGCTCGGCTTACCGCAGGAACGTATGGTCGTGACCGTCGGCGAACACGGCAACACGTCGGCGGCTTCGATCCCGCTTGCGCTCGACCTTGCCGTGCGCGATGGGCGCATCAAGCGCGGCCAGCACGTGCTCATCGAAGGCGTGGGCGGCGGCTTCACGTGGGGTGCGTCCGTCATTCGATATTGAACGTTAGCGATCGCCGCGCGCCTGCCTGGGTCGCGAGACGCGCACGGTGAACGGCGGCGGTTCGTTTCGCGCATCGAATGCTGTCCGCCGCGATGAGTCACGGCAGACGTCCGCACGACAACTCACGTTCCAGGCAACAGACTTCAGTAATTAGAGGCAGACATGAAATTCGCGTTCGTTTTTCCGGGGCAGGGTTCGCAGTCGGTCGGTATGCTCAATGCATTTTCCGATCGCGCCGTCGTTCGCGAAACGCTCCAGGAAGCGTCCGACGCATTGGGCCAGGACCTCGGCAAACTGATTGCCGAAGGCCCGCTCGACGAATTGAATCTGACGACCAATACCCAGCCTGTCATGCTCACGGCCGCTTATGCGGTTTACCGCGCTTGGCGCGAAGCGGGCGGAGCTGAACCATCGATCGTGGCCGGTCATAGCCTCGGCGAGTACACGGCGCTGGTAGTGGCAGGGGCCTTGCAGTTTCGCGATGCCGTGCCGCTCGTGCGCTTCCGTGCTCAGGCGATGCAGACGGCGGTGCCCGTCGGTGTCGGCGGCATGGCGGCCATTCTCGGTCTCGATGATGAAGCGGTACGCGCCGTCTGCTCGGAGAGCGCGAAGAGCGGCGCGGGCATCGTTGAGGCGGTGAACTTCAATGCGCCGGCACAAGTCGTGATTGCGGGTCATAAAGCGGCCGTCGAAAAGGCTTGCGAGTTGGCGAAAGAAAAGGGCGCGAAGCGGGCCTTGCCGTTGCCCGTTTCGGCGCCATTTCATTCGTCGCTGCTAAAGCCGGCGTCTGATCGTCTGCGCGAGTATCTGGCCGGGGTCGAACTGAACGTGCCGCGAATTCCGGTCGTCAACAACGTCGATGTGGCGACGGTGATGGAGCCGGCGGGCATCAAGGACGCGCTCGTCCGGCAGGCCGCCGGCCCCGTGCGTTGGGTCGAGTGCGTGCAGGCGATTGCGCGGGCCGGTGCGACGCATGTGATCGAGTGCGGCCCCGGAAAAGTGCTCACGGGCCTCACAAAACGCATCGAGGCGACACTCACGGGCGGCGCGATCACGGATCCCGCTTCGCTGGACGAGATGCTGAAGCTCATCGCGGTCTAGGTTCTGTTCGTTTCTCCAGTACTTCAGCGACGAACAACTGCACGCCCGCGCACACGAATCGAAGAATCGGTAGGCGCGAAAGCGGACTATTTGAATTGACATGGAAAAAACTCTCGATAAACAAATTGCG
Source organism: Trinickia sp. (assembly GCA_035492395.1). GTDB lineage: Bacteria > Pseudomonadota > Gammaproteobacteria > Burkholderiales > Burkholderiaceae > Trinickia. The sequence goes on from DATJJH010000004.1 coordinate 2,391, forward strand.
CTCGTGACGGGTGCTTCACGCGGCATCGGCCGCGCGATCGCGCTCGAACTCGCTCGGCAGGGCGCCACCGTGATCGGCACGGCGACGAGCGAGACGGGCGCGCAAGGCATCAGCGAGGCCCTCGCGGCACAGGGCGCAGCTGGCCGCGGCGCGGTGCTTGACGTCAATGACGGTGCGGCCGTGGAAGCGCTCATCGAAGCGACGGTCAAAGAATTCGGCGCATTGAACGTGCTCGTCAACAATGCCGGCATCACGAAGGACCAGCTGGCGATGCGGATGAAGGATGAAGACTGGGACGCCGTCATCGATACGAACCTGAAAGCAGTCTTTCGCCTCTCGCGCGCCGTTTTGCGTCCCATGATGAAAGCGCGCGGCGGCCGGATCATCAACATCACGTCGGTAGTGGGCTCGACGGGCAATGCCGGGCAGCTCAACTACTCGGCGGCGAAGGCGGGCGTCGCGGGCATGACGCGTGCGCTCGCGCGCGAGATCGGCAGCCGCGGCATCACCGTCAATTGCATCGCTCCCGGCTTTATCGACACCGACATGACGAAGGTGCTACCGGAAGAACAGCAGGCTGCGTTGAAGGCCCAGATCCCGCTGGGCCGGCTGGGGCAGCCCGAGGACATCGCGCACGCCGTCGTATTCCTCGCTTCGCCGTTCGCCGCCTACATCACGGGTACCACGTTGCATGTCAACGGCGGCATGTTCATGCAGTAACGGAATTCGGGTAACATCCGCGCCTTGGCGTGATTCGGATCTAAAAAACGCCGCTGGCGCGGATGCTCCCGCTCTCGGCACGCGCCTTTTTGCAGTACCAAACCTGATAAAATGCGCGCACTTGCATTTTTGAACTTCTTTCCCTCGGAGGGGTAATGGACAACATCGAACAGCGCGTCAAGAAGATCGTCGCGGAACAACTGGGCGTCGCGGAAGCTGAAATCAAAAACGAAGCGTCGTTCGTCAACGATCTCGGTGCCGACTCGCTCGACACGGTGGAACTCGTCATGGCGCTCGAAGACGAATTCGGCATGGAGATTCCCGACGAAGAGGCAGAAAAGATCACGACCGTTCAGCAAGCGATCGATTACGCACGCGCGAACGTCAAGGCTTGACGGTTACCGGGCCCTTTCGCGTCTGTCGCGCATTTGACCTGCGCCGGCCGTGTTTTCGTACCGAGCCGTGCCGGGTGTTTCGAATTGACGCTGATGTCGCGCTGGTGCTGAATTCCTAGCCACAGGGCTGACGGGGCAGGTCCCTGCGGTCGCTGTGGCTTTTGCTTTTTATCAATCTATGGAAAAGGGGTTACCGTGAGCCGCCGTCGTGTTGTCGTTACAGGCCTGGGGCTAATCTCGCCTGTTGGCAATCATGTTGCCGACGGATGGGCCAATTTGGTGGCCGGCAAGTCCGGCATCGCGAACATCACGAAGTTCGATGCGACGAACTTCTCGACCCGTTTCGCTGGAGAAGTGAAGGGCTTCAACGTCGAAGAGTACATGCCGGCGAAGGAAGCTCGCCACATGGACACCTTCATCCATTATGGCTTCGCGGCCGGTGTCCAGGCCATGCAAGACAGTGGCCTCGAGGTCACGGAGGCCAATTCTGAGCGTATGGGCGTCGTGGTCGGCTCGGGCATTGGCGGCTTGCCGATGATCGAGATCACGCAGACCGAACTGCTCAATCGCGGCCCGCGACGCATTTCGCCGTTCTTCGTGCCGGCTTCGATCATCAATATGATTTCGGGGCACTTGTCGATGAGGTTCGGCATGAAAGGCCCGAATCTCGCGCTCGTCACCGCGTGCACCACAGGTCTGCATTGCATTGGGGAAGCCTCGCGGCTCATCGAGTACGGCGATGCCGACGTGATGCTTGCGGGCGGCGCGGAAGCCACCGTCTCGCCGCTTGGTATCGGCGGCTTTGCGGCGGCGCGTGCGCTCTCGCAGCGTAACGACGATCCGGCGACGGCAAGCCGTCCCTGGGACAAGGGACGCGACGGGTTCGTGCTCGGCGAGGGAGCGGGCGTCATGGTGCTCGAGGAGTACGAGCATGCGAAGGCGCGTGGGGCAAAGATCTACGCGGAAGTGGCCGGCTACGGCATGAGCGCCGACGCTTACCACATGACGGCACCGCTCGAAGACGGTGACGGCGCGCGTCGCTGCATGCAAGCCGCGCTGCGCAATGCGGGCGTCAACGCGGACGAAGTCGACTACGTCAACGCGCATGGCACGTCGACGCCTCTTGGCGACATCGCGGAGACGGTCGGAATCAAGCGCGCGCTGGGCGAGCACGCCAAGCGGGTTGTCGTTAATTCGACGAAGTCGATGACGGGTCACCTGCTCGGTGGCTCGGGCGGTCTCGAGTCCGTGTTCACGGTGCTGGCCGTGCATCATCAGATTTCTCCGCCCACGATCAACCTGCTCGACCAAGATCCGGAGTGCGATCTCGACTACTGTGCCAATACGGCGCGGGAGATGAAGATCGATGTCGCGATGAAGAACTCGTTCGGATTCGGCGGCACGAACGGCACGATCGTGTTCAAGCGCGTCTGAATCGCTTGACGGGCGAGCGCGACCCCTCATGGCTGCCGAGCGCCTCCCAGTGCATTGCGCTGCGGCGTTCGGTGGCTGTGCGCGTAGCGGCGCTGGCGTTCGCCTGCGTCGCTGCCGTTGCGGTTTGTGCGGTCGTATTGCCGCGTGGAGGTCACTCGGCAGCACTCGCGCTCTCTGCTGCAACTTTCGCCGCGCTGGCTTTGGCGGTGCGCCGCCATGAACACTGCCAGCCTGCCGCGCTCAGGCTGGAACCCGACAGCATTGCGGCCTTCGATCGATCGGGTGGCGCGCTTTACCGGGGACGTATCGCCGGCTGCGCGCAGTGGGCAGGCCTGTTCCTCATGATCGCAGTCGTGCCGACGAGCGGCGCACGGGTTCGCGCGCTTCTCGTCGCTGCCGACACGCTTCCCGCTGAGGCTTTCCGAGAATTGGCCGTGCGTGCGCGGCACGCCACACAGTGAACTGTAACAACGGTAATCGCGGTTACAGTTCGATCGGGCATAGCACCCCGAGGCGGACGCTACAATAGCGCTCCGCGACGCGCCCCAAGTAAACGGACTCATCAGTGAGCGATAAAGAGATTGATCAGGTACTGGTCGAACGCGTGCAAAAAGGAGACAAAGCTGCGTTCGAACTCCTGGTCTCAAAATACCATCGAAAGATCATTCGGCTGATCTCCCGCCTCGTGCGCGATCCGGCCGAGGTCGAAGATGTCGCTCAGGATGCGTTCATCAAGGCTTATCGCGCGCTGCCGCAGTTTCGCGGCGAATCGGCGTTTTACACCTGGCTTTATCGGATCGCGGTGAACACGGCCAAGAATCATCTGGCTACGCAAAGCCGGCGGGCGCCCACATCGACGGAAGCGGATGCGGAGGAGGCTGAAACTTTCTCCGACGCCGATCAACTAAGGGATATCAACACGCCCGAATCGCTGTTGATGAGCAAGCAGGTTGCACAGACGGTCAATGCCGCGATGGCGCTGCTGCCAGAGGAGTTGCGGGTTGCTATCACGCTTCGAGAAATCGAAGGTCTCAGTTACGAGGAAATTGCGGAGATGATGGGGTGCCCTATCGGCACTGTGCGCTCGCGCATATTTCGCGCTCGCGAGGCGATTGCGGCAAAATTGCGTCCGCTGCTGGACACGCCGGAGGGCAAGCGCTGGTAGGCGCAAGATCCGCCGCATTCCGCAGAAGGCCAAGACTCGACCGGGCGTGCATATCGTGCGGTGTTAGGGCGGTGTAGGGTTCGATTACGGGGTTGTGCAATGGGGAGCGTCATGGGGTCGGTTATGAAGGAATCGCAGCAGTGCTCGCGAGGCGAGCGTCTATCTGCAGCGGTCGACGGGGAAGGGTTCGACGGAATCGGAGCGGTCGATGATGCAGATAACGTTCTTGCGGCCCTGGGCAGCAGCGATCGCGCCTTGTGGTCCGAGTACCATCTGATCGGCGACGCGCTGCGCTCGGATGATCTTGCGATGCATCCCGCAGCGAGCGACGCGTTCCTGCGCGGCTTCTCCGCGCGCCTCGCGACCGAGCCGAACCTTCTTGCGCCGGCGCACGCCGATCGCTCGCGCCGCAGCCGCAGTGTGCAGCGTTTTGCGCTTCTGGGGCGTCGCGTCGTACCGAGCTTGGCGGTCGCGGCAGCCGCCGCCACGCTGACTTGGATCGTCGTGCCGCAGATGCAGCGAGTGAACAGCCCAGCTCCGCTGCAAACGGCGGCGGTGGCTACGCGGCACGATGCGGTGCAAACCGTGGCGATGACGGGCGCGCCGGATTCCTCGGATGCCGGTGACGTCAACATCATCCGCGATGCGCGCCTCGACCAATACCTCGAAGCGCATCAGCAGTTCGCGCAACAGCCCGTCGTGCCTGACTCGGCGCTGTTTGTCCGCGCCGCGGCGCTGACTTCGCGGGGCCAATAGACTGATGCCGATATCGGGGGTCAATCGCGTCGCCGCGTGGGGGCGGCTGTCGGTCCAGCTGTTGTTCGCCGCGGCCATCCTGTCTGCGGCGCCGCGCGTGCTCGCTCAGTCGGGAGGCGAGGCCGGTACTTTCGAGCAGGCCGCTAGCCGGCTCGACCAGATTCCGCACGCCGCGCGCCACGAAAATTACGAAGGCGTCTTTGTCTACCAGCGCGGCACGTTCGTGCAATCGTCACGCATTGCCCACTATGCGGTGCGCGACGACGAGTATGAGTCACTTGAAAGCCTCGACGGGAAGCCGCGCACACTGCTGCGGCACGACGACGAACTCTACACGTTCGTCCCTGAGCGGCACCTTTGCATTGTCGAAAGACGCCAGAATCGCGATGCCTTCCCTGCGCTCTTGAGCGACAGTGGACGGCAGGTGCTCGCCGTCTACGAGCCGAAGCTGCTTGGCGAGGACCGCGTAGCGGGTATGGATGCGCAGGTCATCGAGCTTGCGCCGAAGGATCCATACCGTTTTGCCTACAAGTTGTGGACTGACGAGAAAACAGGCCTGCTGCTGCGCGCCCAGACGCTCGACGCGAGCGGACAGGTGCTCGAGCAGATCGCGTTCACGCAGTTGCGCGTCGGTGTGCCAGTGCGCCGTGCGCCGATTACGGCGGGCATGCGCAATACAGCGGGCTGGACGCTCGTGCATCCACCCGTCGTACCGGTCGATATGGAGGCGCAAGGCTGGCAACTGAACGTGAATGTCCCGGGTTTTCGAAAGATTCGCGAGCTGCGCCGACCCATGGCGGCGCGCGAAGCAAGCGCTCCGCCGATTCCGGTCGATCAGGCTGTGTTTTCGGATGGGCTGTCGACGGTCTCGGTTTTCGTCGAGCCGACCGACAAAAACTCGCGCAAGGAAGGCGCCGGTGTCAGTGGCGCCACGCATGTGCTCGTCACGCGTCACGGAGATTACTGGCTCACCTTGCTTGGCGAGGTTCCACAGGGCACACTGCAACTCATCGCCTCTTCCATCAAGTTCAAGGCGTCCAATTAATTAGCCTTAATGGGCGAGTCGTCCCAGCCTGCAGCGGAGTTTAGGCCGAAGCAGCAGCCGGGCGGCGTCGCGGCATCGTTTCGGTCAACATTTCAGCCGACGCTCGAGTTGATTCCACTATGACGAACTACTGGGTGCGCAAATTCCTCGCGGCCACGGCGATTCTGGCGTGCCTGCCTTTCGTGCCGAATACGGCCGCGGCGATGCCCGCCGCGAATCTGCCCGATTTCACTGACCTCGTCGACAAAGTCGGGCCGGCCGTGGTCAACATCCGCACGACGGCACACGTTTCCAGTACGGCGCCGCAACGCGGCTTGCCGCCCGGCCCCGATGACGGCGATATGTCGGAGTTCTTCCGGCGCTTTTTCGGGATTCCGTTGCCTCAGACTCCGAGGGGGCCGAATGCGCCTGGCACGCCGCACGGGGGAGGCGGTAACGACGGCAGCGACGGCGGCAGCAGCGACGGCAGCAGCAGCGGCAGCGGCAGCCAGGATGCCCCGGACGCGGACTCCGAACAGAACGCCGGAGTGGGCTCGGGCTTTATCCTGTCCTCCGATGGCTATGTGATGACGAATGCGCATGTCGTCGACGACGCCGATACCATTTACGTCACGCTCACCGACAAACGCGAGTTCAAGGCGAAGCTCATCGGCGTCGACGAGCGCACTGACGTCGCGATCGTGAAGATCAACGCCAGCGACTTGCCGACGGTCACGATCGGCGATTCGAACAAGGTGCGCGTCGGCGAGTGGGTCGTGGCCATCGGTTCGCCGTTTGGGCTCGACAATACGGTGACGGCCGGCATCGTCAGCGCAAAAGGACGCGATACCGGCGACTACCTGCCGTTTATCCAGACGGATGTTGCTGTCAATCCCGGCAACTCGGGCGGGCCGCTCATCGATATGCAAGGGCAGGTCATCGGCATCAACTCGCAGATCTACAGCCGTACTGGCGGTTTCATGGGCATCTCGTTTGCCATTCCGATCGATGAAGCCATGCGCGTCGCCGAGCAGCTGAAGACGACGGGCAAAGTCGTGCGTGGCCGTATCGCCGTCGCGATCGGGCAGGTGACGAAAGACGTGGCCGACTCGCTCGGCCTGCCGAGGGCGCAAGGCGCGCTCGTGAGCAGTGTTGAGCCGGGCGGTCCTGCCGACAAAGCGGGTGTGCAGCCCGGCGACATCATCCTGAAGTTCAACGGCACGCTTGTCGATGCGGATACCGATCTGCCGCGTATGGTTGGCGACACGAAGCCGGGCACACGGGCGAATGTGACGATCTGGCGCAAGGGGCAGACTACCGAGCTGCCCATCACGGTTGCGGAGACGCCGTCCGACAAGATGGCCAAAGTGGTGGGGCGGCCAACGCCGCCCTCGAAGCCTCAGCCGCGCAATCCGCTCGGCGTCACGGTGAGCGACATCCCGGCGGATCAACAAAAAACGCTGAGACTGCACGGCGGTGTCGAAGTCCAAAGCGTCGAGGGGCCTGCCGCACGGGTCGGAATGAAAAAGGGCGACATTATTTTGCGTATCGGCGACGCCGACATCACCAACACGAAGGACTTCCAGCAAATTGTTTCGCGCCTGGATCCGCAGAAAGTCGTTGCGGTGCTCGTGCGGCGCGGTGATAACACCCAATTCGTGCCGATTCGGCCACGCGTGGCGATGGCGCAAAAATGACGGCCGCACCGCTGACGCTTTACGGTCGCACTTGGTGCCACTTGTGTGAAGACATGCTTGCGGCACTGGCGCCCCTTGCGGCTGAGTTCGGGGTTGGGGTCGACGTTGTCGACATCGATGCGGACCCGCTGCTTGCGCGCCAATATGACGAACTTGTGCCCGTTCTTGTTTGCGACGGCGTTGAAGTGAGCCGTTTCCGACTCGATGCGGCGCGTGTTCGGGCCGTGCTTTCGGCACGGCGAACGCCCGCCTGAGCGTGGCGGTGTGGCCTGTGGCGATGGGGCGTGAAGCGGTGCAGGGCGTCATTGCCTGACACGTCCGGCCGAAATCCGCCGTCGGGGGGGTATTTCGGCTAAAATGGCGCGACTTTTTACGTAGTTACGAGGCGTGCTTCGCGGTTTCGAGCGCGCCTTTTTCGCTTTGGATCGACGGCGCCACTGAATGGATCATATTCGCAATTTTTCGATCATTGCCCACATCGACCACGGTAAGTCGACGCTCGCCGATCGCATCATCCAGATCTGCGGGGGGCTCTCTGACCGCGAGATGGAGTCGCAGGTGCTCGATTCCATGGATCTCGAGCGTGAACGCGGCATTACCATCAAGGCTCAGACGGCGGCGCTCCACTATCGCGCACGCGACGGCAAGGTCTACAACCTGAACCTCATCGACACACCGGGGCACGTTGACTTCTCCTATGAGGTCAGCCGGTCGCTCTCGGCCTGCGAGGGGGCATTGCTCGTCGTTGACGCAAGCCAGGGTGTCGAAGCGCAGACCGTCGCTAACTGCTACACGGCGATCGAGCTCGGTGTCGAGGTCACGCCGGTGCTCAACAAGATTGATCTGCCTGCGGCGAATCCGGAGAACGCGATTGCCGAGATTGAGGACGTCATCGGCATCGATGCGACCGACGCTGTGCGTTGCAGCGCTAAGACGGGCCTAGGCGTGGAAGACGTCCTGGAGGCGCTGATCGCCAAAGTGCCGCCTCCGAAGGGTGACCCGGAGGCGCCGTTGCAGGCACTCATCATCGATTCGTGGTTTGACAACTACGTCGGTGTCGTCATGCTGGTGCGCATCGTCAACGGCACGCTGCGCCCGAAAGACAAGATCAAGCTGATGGCGACGGGTGCCCAGTATCCGGTCGAGCATATCGGCGTATTCACGCCGAAATCGAAAAACCTCGAAGTGCTTGCGGCCGGCCAAGTGGGTTTCATCATCGCGGGCATCAAGGAATTGACGGCCGCGAAGGTCGGCGACACCGTCACCCTCGCGAACCTGTCGGCGGCTGAGCCGCTGCCGGGTTTCAAGGAAGTGAAGCCGCAGGTGTTCGCGGGGCTTTATCCTGTCGAGGCGAACCAGTATGACGCGCTGCGTGAGTCGCTCGAGAAGTTGAAGCTCAACGACGCATCGCTGCAATACGAACCCGAAGTCTCGCAAGCGCTCGGTTTCGGTTTCCGCTGCGGCTTCCTGGGGCTCTTGCACATGGAAATCGTGCAGGAGCGACTCGAGCGCGAGTTCGACATGGACCTCATCACGACGGCACCCACCGTCGTGTACGAGGTCGTGCAGCCCGGCGGCACGACGATCAAGGTCGAGAATCCGGCGAAGATGCCTGATCCGTCCAGAATCGAGGAGATCCGCGAGCCGATCGTCACTGTGAACCTGTACATGCCGCAGGACTACGTCGGCTCGGTCATCACGCTTTGCACGCAAAAGCGTGGCTCGCAGATCAACATGCAGTATCACGGGCGCCAGGTTCAGCTTACCTACGAAATTCCGATGGCCGAGATCGTGCTCGACTTCTTCGATCGGCTGAAATCGGTTTCGCGCGGCTATGCCTCGATGGACTACGAGTTCAAAGAGTACCGTGCATCGGACGTCGTCAAGGTCGACATGCTCATCAACGGCGACAAGGTCGACGCGCTGTCCGTGATCGTGCACCGCTCGCAATCGCAGTATCGTGGCCGCGAGGTGGCCGCCAAGATGCGCGAGATCATTCCGCGCCAGATGTACGATGTCGCCATTCAGGCGGCGATCGGCGCGCACATCATCGCGCGCGAGAACATCAAGGCGCTGCGCAAGAACGTTCTCGCCAAGTGCTACGGCGGCGACATCTCGCGTAAAAAGAAGCTGTTGGAAAAGCAAAAGGAAGGCAAGAAGCGAATGAAGCAGGTTGGGTCCGTCGAGATCCCGCAGGAAGCTTTCCTCGCCATCTTGCGCGTCGAAGATAAATAACGAAGGACCACGACTACATGAATTTTGCATTGATTCTTTTCGTGCTCGTCGTCTTGACGGGCTTTGCGTGGATCGCGGACAAGCTCGTTTTCCTGCCGCACAGGCGTCAAGCTGCCAACGCCGCCATCGTCGAGTTCGACCGTCAGCAGGCGCGCGTAGGGGAGCGTTTCGCCGACGAAAACGCACCGGTGACCCGTCAGCGCCTGCATGACGAAAAGCTTCGGCAGCCTTGGTGGCTGGAGTACACGGCCAGTTTCTTTCCAGTGATTCTCGCTGTGTTTGTCGTGCGATCGTTCGTCATCGAGCCGTTCAAGATTCCCTCGGGCTCGATGGTTCCGACGCTGCTCGTCGGCGACTTCATCCTCGTCAACAAATTCCACTACGGCATCCGGCTGCCCATCACGAACACGAAGATCACGCAAGGTGAGCCGCTCAAGCGCGGCGACGTGGTGGTGTTCCGTTATCCGAAGGACGAATCCGTCGACTACATCAAGCGGGTTATAGGCCTGCCTGGCGACGTCATCGCCTACGAAGACAAGCAACTGACGATCAACGGCAAGCCTGTGCCCGAGACGCCGCTGCCCGATTACTTCGACGAAGAGCGCGTCGGCTACGCCAAGCAGTTCGAGGAATCGCTCGATGGCCGCAAGAATGCGATCCTCAACAATCCTGCCGTGCCGCCCTTCATCATCGGCGCCGAAGACTTCGACTATCGCGACAACTGCGCCTACAACGGCAGCGGCGTCGTCTGCAAAGTCCCGCCGGGCCACTACTTCATGATGGGCGACAACCGCGACAACAGCGCCGATAGCCGGTACTGGGGCTTCGTGCCCGATGCGAACATCGTCGGACGCGCGTTCTTCGTCTGGATGAACTTCAGCAACTTGAAGCGCATTGGCTTCTTTCACTGATAGGAGCGGCGTTGCCGTGTTCGGCGCGCGAGCGCTTTAACTGCCAACTGCCTACTGGCCGGTGAGCGCCGCGTTGAGCTTTGCTGCTGAACGCCGCATCAGCCGGTAGTTGATTCGCATCGCCGCTGCACGCGTCTAGCGATTCTTGCGTCGCCGATTTGCTCGGCCGCGTCGGCTTGATGCGATCAAGTCGTCGCGGCAGGCTTTCACCCGGTTTTGTCGCCTAAATGCCCGCCGCAACGACGGGAGGAAGGCGCGCGTTATACTCTGCACATGCCGCTATCTCCGCTGGAAAGCCGGTTGCGCTACGAATTCCGTAATGTGGAATTGCTGCGCCAGGCGTTAACTCACCGCAGTCACAGTGCCTCGCACAATGAACGGCTCGAATTTCTGGGCGATTCCGTTCTAAATTGCGCGGTGGCGGCTTTGTTGTTTCAGCGATTCGGCAAACTCGACGAAGGTGACCTGTCGCGTGTGCGCGCCAACCTCGTCAAGCAACAGTCGCTCTACGAAATTGCTCAGGCCCTTAATATTGCCGAAGGCCTGCGCCTGGGCGAGGGCGAGTTGCGCAGCGGCGGCTTCAGGCGACCCTCGATTCTCGCGGACGCGTTCGAGGCGGTGCTTGGCGCCATCTTTCTCGATGGCGGGTTCGAGGCCGCGCAGGGCGTCATCAAGCGGCTTTATGTGCCGATCCTCGATCACATCGACCCTCGAACGCTCGGCAAGGATTCGAAGACCCTGCTGCAGGAATACCTGCAAGGGCACAAGATTGCGCTGCCCACCTATACCGTCGTCGCGACGCATGGTGCGGCGCACAATCAGCAGTTCGAAGTCGAATGCACGGTGCCCAAGCTCAATGTGAAGGTCTCGGGCTCAGGTGCGAGCCGGCGAGCCGCTGAACAGGCGGCCGCCAAGAAGGCGCTCGATGAGGTCATGGCGCATGCGCCTGCGATGGGTGTCAAAGCGAAGCGCTCGCGCGGCGCGCGCTCGGCCAAGGACGGCGAGTTCGAGCTTGAGGTCGTCCCGGGTGTGAAGGGCGTGCAGGCGGCACTCGATTTGCGCGCGCCTGAGCGCAGCAAGCCGGAAAAGGACAAGGTCACACGTGCCCCCGACGCGAAGGCAAGCTTACCCGACGCGGCCGAACGGCCAACGCCTGCGAGCACGTCGCCGCAGCCGCCCGCAATGATTCGCGCGGCGCACGTCGAGCATAAGCCGCTGTCGAGACCGCAAGATGCTTCGCCGAAAGGCGGGGCGGGGTTGTCCGGCGCTACCGGGACCTCGGCTGCTACGGGCGTTTCCGGCGCACTCGGCGGCGAGGCCGAACTCCTCTCCGACATCGCCGGCGGCGCGCCTGCGCGCGCGGCCAAGCCCGACCACTCATGACCTCACCGCGCCGGATTCCATGCAAAAGAGCAGATTCGGCGCTCATCTACCGTACCCGCAGCTGAACCTATGAACGCCCCCACCCACCCCGGTTTTCGTTGCGGCACGATCGCAATCGTCGGTCGCCCGAACGTCGGTAAATCGACGCTGATGAACGCGCTCGTCGGCCAGAAAATCAGCATCACATCGCGCAAGGCCCAGACGACGCGACACCGCATCACGGGCATCCATACGTTTGACGACGCACAGTACGTTTTCGTCGACACGCCCGGCTTTCAGACGCAGTACAGCGGGGCGCTCAACCGTTCGCTCAATCGCGCCGTGACGTCGACGCTGACGGCGGTCGACGCAGTCCTGTTCGTTATCGAAGCGGGGCGGTTCGGCCCCGACGATCAGAAGGTGCTTGATCTGATTCCGGCGTCCGCACCGACGTTGCTCATCGTCAACAAGGTCGATCGCGTGAGCGACAAGCGCGCGCTGCTGCCGTTTCTCCAGTCGATGAGCGAGTTGCGCGGCTTCCAGGAAATCGTGCCGCTGTCGGCCAAGCAGACCGCTGACATCGAGCGGCTCTTCGCGACCGTCAAGCCCTATCTGCCCGAAGGCGAGCCGATCTACGGCGAAGATGACCTGACCGATCGCAGCGAGCGCTTCCTGGCTGCCGAGATCTTGCGCGAGAAAGTGTTCCGCTGGACGGGCGACGAGCTGCCCTACACGAGCACCGTGCTCATCGAGAAATTTGAGACTGAGGGGCGGCTGCGCCGAATCTTCGCGTCGATCCTCGTCGATCGCGATGCGCACAAGGCGATGATCATCGGCCAGAAGGGTGCGAAGCTCAAACAGATCAGCACTGAGGCGCGTCTCGACATGGAGAAGCTCTTCGGTGGACCGATCTATCTCGAGACATTCATCAAGGTCAAGAGCGGGTGGGCGGACAACGAAGCCGGGCTGCGTGCCTATGGATACGAATGACGCCTGCTTGACTGTCACGGCCGTCGACGAAGCGCAGAGCGCTCGACGGGAACCAGGCGTCGAAAACGCAAGCAGCATGTCCGGCGAGCCTGACCGAGGCGGCGGGCCGGTGCGGGCAGCGACGCCCAACGAGGGCCGCAAGGGTGCGACGCGACGCACGGGCGGCGAGCGGCGCGCGAATTCCCGCACATCCGAGTTTCGCGTGGCTGAACAGCCGGCGTTTGTGCTGCACAGCTACCCGTATCGTGAGACCAGTCTCATCATCGACGTCTTCACGCGCGATCACGGCCGTCTAGCGCTTGTGGCGAAAGGCGCGAAGCGTCCGCATTCGGCGTTGCGCGGCGTGCTGCAGACTTTTCAGCCGCTTTCGATATCGTGGTCGGGCAAGTCGGAGATGCGCACGCTGACGGGCGCGGAGTGGGTTGGCGGCATGCTGCCGCTTTCGGGCGACGCGCTGCTTTGCGGGTTTTACGTCAACGAGTTGCTCGTCAAGTTTTGCGCGCGCGAAGATTCACACCCGCAGCTTTTCCATCACTACTTGGTCACGCTGACGCGGCTTGGGCACGACGAGCCGGCGGTGCAGGTACTGCGCTCGTTCGAGCGCGTGCTCTTGCGTGAGACCGGCTATGCGCTGGCGCTCGATCGCACGGTCGCGCGCAAGGCGGTGACGGCCGAAGGCCGCTATGTCTTCGATCCCGAGCGAGGGGTGCGTGAAGCGTCGGCCGATCTGCCGTCGCAATGGCCTGTTGTGAGCGGTCAGACATTGCTGGACATGGAGCACGACGATTACCATCGTGTGCAGACGGTTGCGCAAAGCAAAACGCTGATGCGGTTTTTGCTTAACACCTACCTTGGCGGCACGCCGCTCGCGACGCGCCAGATCCTGATCGACCTGCAAAACTTATGAGCTTCTTTCTTACGTCGCCCGACGTAATCCATCTCGGCGTCAACATCGATCATGTCGCCACGCTGCGCAACGCGCGCGGCACGACCTATCCCGATCCGATCCGCGCGGCCCTGGCTGCGGAGGACGCTGGCGCTGACGCGATTACGCTGCACCTGCGCGAGGATCGCCGGCATATCGTCGATGCTGACGTGCGCGCGCTGCGCCCGCAGCTCAGGACGCGCATGAACCTCGAATGCGCGCTCACGCAGGAGATGCTCGATATCGCCTGCGAGGTGCGGCCGCACGATGTTTGTCTCGTGCCTGAAAAGCGCGCGGAGCTGACCACCGAGGGCGGACTCGATGTTGTGGGGCATTTCGAAGCCGTGCGCGCGGCTTGTCGGCAGCTTGCCGAGGCAGGCTCACGGGTGTCGCTTTTCATTGACGCCGATGAAGCGCAGATTCGCGCAGCGCTGGAGGCGGGCGCGCCCGTGATCGAGCTGCACACTGGACGCTACGCGGACGCGCACGACGACGGCGCGCAGCGCAGCGAGTACGAGCGCATCGTGCGCGGCGTCGAGCTGGGCACTTCGCTGGGTCTGACCGTGAACGCTGGCCACGGGCTGCACTATACGAATGTGCAGCAAATCGCTGCGATCGAGGGGATCGTCGAACTCAATATCGGTCACGCGATCGTCGCGCAGGCGATTTTCTCGGGTTGGGAAAACGCTGTACGCGAAATGAAGGCGATCATGGTTGCGGCGCGGCTCGCCGCAACGCATTGAGTCGCACCCATGGCGATCTATGGGATCGGTACCGACGTCATCCAGATAAGCCGCGTCGCGGGCGTGATGGAGCGCACGAAAGGGCGCTTTGCCGAAAAGGTGCTGGGGCCTGACGAGCTGCGTGTCTACGAGGCGCGACGGGCTCGCTCCGAGGCGCGCGGTCTTGCCTATCTCGCCACGCGCTTTTCCGCAAAGGAGGCGTTCTCCAAGGCGATCGGGCTCGGCATGCACTGGCCCATGACTTGGCGCGCGCTGCAAACACTGAATGAGCCCAGCGGCAAGCCCGTCATCGTCGCCTCGGGTGAACTCGCCGAATGGCTAGCCGCGCGCGGAATCCGCTCGCAAGTGACGGTCAGCGACGAGCGCGATTACGCGGTGTCCTTCGTCGTCACCGAGACGGATGCCACGCGCTGACGCGAGGCACGACAGCGGTGGCTGGCGGCCAGCGTTACTTCTTTTCCCATCATTTCGAAGAGAACCCGATCGATGAGAACTCCTCTCGGACCCGTCATGCTCGACGTCGAAGGCACGTCGCTCAACGACGACGACATTCGACGTCTTTCGCATCCGATGACTGGCGGCGTCATCCTGTTCGCCCGTCATTTTGAAGACCGCGCGCAGCTTGTCGCGCTCACCGACGCCATCCGCGCGGTCCGCAACGATCTTTTGATTGCTGTCGATCACGAGGGCGGCCGCGTTCAGCGCTTTCGCACGGACGGTTTCACTGTGCTGCCGGCGATGCGCAGGCTTGGCGAGCTATGGGACGAAGACGTGCTGTTCGCCACCAATGTTGCCACGGCGACGGGCTTCATTCTTGCCGCCGAGTTGCGCGCTTGCGGGATCGACATGAGCTTTACGCCCGTTCTCGATCTCGACTACGGCGGCTCGCAAGTCATTGGCGATCGCGCTTTCCACCGCGATCCGCGCGTCGTTGCGCTGTTGGCAAAGAGCGTGAGCCACGGGCTCGCGCTCGCGGGAATGAGCAATTGCGGCAAGCACTTTCCCGGCCACGGGTTTGCGACGGCCGATTCGCACGTCGCGCTGGCTACCGACGAGCGCCCGCTCGAGGCCATCCTGCGCGAGGATGCGGCGCCCTATGGCTGGCTCGGCATCGCGCTCGCCTCCGTCATTCCGGCCCACGTGATCTACGCTCAGGTCGATGACAAGCCGGCCGGCTTTTCGCGGATCTGGCTGGAGGAGATTTTGCGCGGCAAACTGGGCTTCACGGGGGCGATCATCAGCGACGATTTGTCGATGGAGGCCGCGCGTGCGGGCGGCACGCTCACCGAGGCGGCGACGGCGGCCCTCGAGGCAGGCTGCGATATGGTGCTCGTTTGCAATCAGCCGCGCGCCGCCGAGGTGGTGCTCGACGAGTTGCAGCATGTGCCGTCCAAGGCGTCGACGCGGCGCTTGCGGCGACTGCGCGCACGCGGCAAGCCACCCACTTGGCCCAAGCTCATCGAGCGAGCTGACTATCAAGAGGCACAGGCGCTGTTGCGTCGTGCATTCAAGTAAGGGTGATGCAAGGGGGCGAAGCGAAGGCGGGAAAGACGGCTTGCCCGCTTACCGCCGGGGGCGGGCGCCTGCCTCATTCGCTCATCCGTTGCGGCAAGTTGCGGAGTCCGGCATTGCGCTGAGCGTCGGCGTCAGGACATCTTCATCCGCTGGAGCTTGTTGTAGAGCGTCTTCGGGCTGATGCCGAGCAAGCTCGCGGCGCGGTGGCGTGTGCCGCCCACGGCATCGAGCGTCGCGCGAATCAGCAGATCCTCCACATCCGACAACGGCGTGCCGACCGTCACCTGCACGCTCCCGCCGCCGTTCACGTGGCGCCCGCCGACGGTTGTCGTATCGTCGGCGTGCAACGTGTCGACGATTTCGTCCGAGGCGTTGTAGGCGCGTCGCACGCGCTCTTGCAGTTCGCGCACGTTGCCTGGCCAATCGTAGGTCAGGCACTCGTGAACGAGGTTTGATCCGATGCGCTTTTGCGCATGGGCGATGCCGCTGGCATTGACTTCGCGATTGAGCTCGTCGACGAGCGCTTCGGCGAGCAGTACCGCGTCGTCTTCGCGCTCGCGCAGCGGCGGCAGAATAATCGAGGCTGCATCGAGCCGCAGCCATAGGTCTTCGCGCAACAGGCCTTGCGCGACAGCGTCGCGCGGGGATTTGCGCATCGATGCAACGATCCGGCAATCGACATTCAGCTGATTGTTTCCGCCGACACGCATGTAGGTTTGCGAGTCGATCGCCCTGATCAGCGCTTCTTGCTGCGCCAGCGGCAGCTCCGCCAGCTCGTCGAGAAACAGCGTGCCGCCGCTCGCCTGCTCGAAGAGACCTGCTTCGCGCCGCTCCGTGCCCAACGCCATACCCGGCTCTTGGCCGAAAAGAACGCTGCCCCGGCCGCGCTCGGCTGCGGCGATGGGTTCGCGCGCCATACTGCGACAGTCGAACACGACGAACGGCCCTTTGCGCCGCCGGCTCATTTCATGCAACGTGCGCGCGGCGACCTCCTTGCCGGTGCCGGCCTCGCCGCAGATCAGCACGGCGGCTTCCGTCGGTGCGATCCGCTCGATGGTGTCATACACATGCGCGATGGCGTCGCTGCGTCCGACCATGCGGCCGAAACGGCCCAGCCGCCGCAGCTTCGCACGCAGCGTCTGGACTTCCTCGGTCAGCTCGTACGGCCTTGGAATGCGGGCCAGGAGGCTGCGTAGCCGCGGTATGTTGACCGGCTTCAGCAGGTAATCCCAAATCCCGTGGCGCAGGCCTTCGATCGCGCTCTCCACTGTCGCATTGCCCGTCATGACGATGACGGGCAGCACGCCGTCGGGCTGGGCAGGCAAATGCGAGAGCAAGTCGAGGCCGCTGCCGTCGGGCAGGTTGAGGTCGATCAGCACCATGTCCGGAATAAAGCGGCTCAGGGCTACCCGTGCTTGCGCGAGTGAAATGGCCGTATCGACGGAGAATCCGTCGGCTGCAACGATCGCGGACAGGCCGGACAGGCTGTTGGGATCGTCTTCGACAATCAGAGCATGTGGCATGGCGAGCGCATTTTCCATTCAAGATCCGGCGGCGCGCGGACGTCATGCGCGGACGGAATCGTTTCAGTAAGAACGTCCGATACTTTTTCCAAGCACGCATCGTGCCATCGACCTTTTGACGGCACGATGCGGTGTTTGCGGTCAACCGACGCGTTTCCGTTGCAGCTTTAGCCGGTTCAAACGGTAAAAATCGACCGGTAATCCTTGCCTTGGGCCCTAAGGCGACGCGATGAAAAAAGCGCCCCCGAGGGACTTATACCCTAAAGGTACATCGTTGAGAGGCCGGGCCGCTGAGTACGAGGGTAGTACAGGTTCAGCGGCAGATTGACGACGTATGTTTGGATACATCGCAATACATAGAAACTCAAAGGGCCGGTGTCTCTCCACCGGCCCTTTTTATTTCGTTCTTGGCCGAACCAGCTAGGGCAAAGGACTGCACCCGACCCACAACTGCCGTTCGACGGAACGCAACCGCTAAGGCCGTTTCCAAAGTGGAG
>DATJJH010000005.1:0-28256 GCA_035492395.1 Trinickia sp.
AAAAAAAAAGGCCGAACGAATCGTTCGGCCAAATCGCCTCGTCAGTCGGAGTCGAGAGCGGATGCTTCCGCGAAGAAGGTGGGGGCGGCCGGGCGATGATGCGCCCGGTACGCCGCCCGGAAAATGTCGTGCGGCCTCGGCTTAGCGCACGCGCCGGCTGCGGCGCAAATGGTCGAACAAGACGGCCAGCAGCAGGATGCCGCCGCGGATCAGGTACTGATAGAACGTCGGGACGTTCAGCAAGCTCATCGCATCCTGCACTGAGCCCATGATCAGTACCCCGACGAGCACGCCCGAGATGGTGGCCACGCCGCCAGTCAACGACACCCCGCCCAGCACGCAGGCCGAGATCACGCCGAGTTCCAGGCCCACCGACGTCTTCGGATCGCCCAGGCTCATGCGCGAGGCGAGCATGACGCCGGCGAACCCCGTGACCAAGCCTTGCAGCACGAAAACCAGCACTTTGATGCGCGTGACGGGCAAGCCCGCGAGCAGGGCGGCTTCGCCGTTGCCGCCCACGGCCAGTACGTTCTTGCCGAACACCGTCTTGCGCAGGATGAAGCCGAACACGACGAAGCCGACGATGTTGCTCCAAATCGGGTAGGAGATGCCGAGGAACGAACCGCCGCCCAGGTCGAAGAAGCGCTCTTCGGAAATCATCACGGCGTCGCCGTTGGAGACGATGAACGCGAGGCCGCGCACGACTTCCATCATGGCGAGCGTGACGATCAGCGAATTGATGCGGTAGCGCGCGACGAGCACGCCGTTGACGAGGCCGACGGCGCCGCCGGCGAGCACGCCCACGGTCACCCCGAGCAGCACGCTATGCGTCGCCGTAATGATCGTGGAGGCGACGACGCCGGAGAACGCCACGATCGAAGCCACCGAAAGATCGACTTCGCCGAGCGCCAGAACGAACATCATCGTGACCGCGATGGAGCCGATCAGCGTGACCGACAGCAGCAGGCCCTGCATGTTGCGGCTCGTGAGGAAGTCGGGCACGGTAAAGCAGAGCACGACGAACAAAATCGCGAACACCATGACGATGCCGGACTTGTTCATCACGCGCCATAGTTTGGCCGCATAGGCTGCCGGACCGCTCGGCGCGGCCTGCGAAAGGGTTTGAGGTTGTTGCATGGTCTCGTCTCGTTCGTTGCCGCTTGCTCCGCGGCCGGAAAATCGTTACTGCTGGAAAATCGTCTGCACGACTACGTGAATGCGATGCGTCAGCGCGGCAGCGCCAGCTTGATCAGTTGATCGGGCGTTGCCTGCGACTTGGGCAGATCGCCCACGATCGCGCCTTCCTTCATGACGATGATGCGATCGGCCACGCCGATCACCTCGGCCAGGTCGCTCGACACCATGAGCACCGTGCGGCCCGCTTCCGCCAGCCCGTAAAGCAACTCATAGATCTGCGCCCGGGCACCCACGTCGATGCCGCGGGTCGGTTCGTCCATGACGAACACGTCGATTTGCTCGGCGAGCCACCGCGCCAAAATCACTTTCTGCTGGTTGCCGCCCGAGAGCGTGCCGATAGGGGTATCGCCATCGCGCGTTTTGATCGACAGTTTGCCGATGTATTCGTCGGTCAGGTCACGCTCGCGCCGCTCGTTGAGCAGCCATCGCGCGAAGCTCGAATGGCGCCGCGCGCTGATGTTCATGTTGTCGGACACCGACGCGATCGCGACGATGCCTTCCTGCTTGCGGTCTTCGGGGCACAGCGCGATGCCCACGCGCACGGCGTCGCGCGGTGTGCTAAAGCGCATCGAGCGTCCCTCCAGCTCGATATGGCCTTCGTTCGGCCGCACGGCGCCGCAGATGAGCTTCATCAGCTCGGAGCGGCCGGCGCCCACGAGTCCGAAGAAGCCGAGAATTTCGCCGCGGCGCGCGCTGAACGAGACCGGCTCGGACAAACCAGGCCCGAGCAGGCCCTTCGCCTCGATGCGCACCTCGCCGGCCTCGCGCGGGCGGTAGCCGTAGACATCCTGAATCGAGCGCCCGACCATCGAGCTGATCAAGCGATCGCGCTCCAAGCCGTCGACCGATTCGAACGTTTCGATCGAGTGGCCGTCGCGGAACACCGTGACGCGATCGCAAAGCTCATACACTTCATCCATCCGGTGCGTGACGTAGACGATCGCGCGACCTTCCTGCCGCAAGCCGTTGATGATCTTGAACAACTGAACCGTTTCGCGGGCCGAGAGCGAACTCGTCGGTTCGTCGAACGCGATCACACGCGCATCGCGCATCAACGCCTTGCCGATCTCGATCATTTGACGTTGCCCGATCGAGAGGTCCTTCACTTGCGTGCGCGGATCGATACGCTCGCCCAGACGTTCGAGCGTCTCGGTAGCGCGTGCGATCAGCTCGCGCTCGCCGAGCACGCCGAAGCGGCTCGGCAATTGCCCGAGCATCAGGTTTTCGGCGACGGTCAACTCCGGAACCAGATGCAATTCCTGATAGATGATCGCGATACCGGCTTCGATCGCCGCCTTAGTACCGGAGAAATGCTGCTCGGTCCCGCCGAGCTTCAATGTGCCCGCTTGAGGCACGTTGACGCCCGACAGCACCTTGAGCAGCGTCGATTTGCCGGCGCCGTTCTCGCCCATGAGGCCGTGCACTTCGCCGGCGCGTACCGCGAACGACACACGATCGAGCGCGAGCACCCCCGGAAAACTGACGGTGATGCCGTCCAACTGCAGATAAGGCGAGGCCCCATCGGCCTTCGCCGAATGGGTGGGGCCCGCGCCCGCCGCTACGATGTCGTTCGCGTCATGCATGACGTTTAAATCCCCAGTTCCTTACGTACGGCGAGCCAGTTCTCGCGCGTCATCAGCTTGCCCGTCGTCTGCGTATCGGCCGGCGGCTGCTTGCCCGTCTTGATCCACTGCACGAGGTTCTCGGTGCTGTCCTTGCCGTGGTTCGTCGAGCTGACGGCGATCGTGCCGTAGAAGCCCGTCGGCTCCTTCTTCTGGAATTCGGCGAAGGCTTCGCCCGCGCCGTTGATGCCGACGCCGATCACGTCAGCCGACGGAATGTGCAGCTGTTCCGTCGCACGGACGCCGCCGAGCACCGATTCCTCGTTCAGCGCGAAGATCACCCACTTCTTGATGTTCGGGTGCTTGGACAAAACGGGGGAAGTGGCCACGAAGCCGCCTTCGTCGTCGGTCGTCTTCTGCGGCGCGTCGAAGATGTTGTCCTTCTTGAAGCCGTTCGCCAGCAGCGTTTGCGTGGCGCCGTCGGTGCGCAGCTTGGCGGTGGGCAGTTCGTAGTCGGAGATGCGGATCGCACCGACTTCCTCGGGCTTCCAGCCGCGACGCTTCATCTCGTCGGAAATCGCTTGGCCCACTTGGTTGCCGATCTTGAACGCGGACATGCCGAGGTGAGGCACGTCGGCCAGCGGCTTGCCCGACGAATCGACGAGCTGATCGTCCACGGTCACGAACTTCATGTTGTACTTCTTGGCGCGCGCTTGAATAGCCGGTCCAAGGCGAACGTCGGGTGCGCAAATCACGAAGCCCTTCGCGCCCTGTGCGCCGAGGTTGTCGATCGCGCTGAGCACGCGCTCGCCATCGGGGGTGCCGATGTTGACGACGGAGAAGCCTTCGCTCTTGCCGAGCGCGGTCGCCGCCTTCTGTTCGTTGATGAACCATGCCTGCTCGGGCATCTTCACGAGGAAGCCGACCTTCAGGGGCTCGTCCGCGTGGACGGCGAGCGGCGCGGCCAAGGGCGCGGCCAAAATCGCGGCCATCGCGGCACGCAACGTGAAGCGGCGAAGCTTGCTGGTCATACTAGTCTCCTTCTTGTCGGTCGCTCTCGACCGTGTTGTGATTCGAAACGAATCGTCGAACTGCATGGCGAAAAACGTTAGTACTACTAACTAACCCGTTACGTGTCGCACGAGCCGGACAATCTCCGTTCGTGCGAAATTTCTATTCGATGAACGCTTCGACGATTTCCCGTCGTCCAAGCAGGAACGCGTCCGCCACCAGGCTGAGCGGCCGCACGTCGACATCGCTTTCGCGACGCTCGATCAGATCGCGCCAGTGACTGTAAAGCGACGGATACTCGTGCACGAAGCCGAGCGCCACTTCGCGCTCGTCGATGTGCAGCCGATTGCCGCCCTGCGAGAGCTTCAGCGTGCCGTCGGCCGTGCGCACCTCGATTTCCCACAATTCCTGCGGGCCGTGGCGCCAGTCGAATTCCACGTGCACCGGCACGCCGGCCGTATCGAACAACTCGAGATCGGCCGCGATCGGCATGTGGCGATTCGACGGAATGCTCAGCGTGGACGACACGAGCGCCACTTCGCGCGGCAAGATGCGCGTGACGATGGAGAGCGCATTGATGCCGGGGTCGAACACGCCCAAGCCGCCCGGTTCCCAGATCCATGCTTGCCCCGGGTGCCAACGGCGCACGTCTTCTTTCCAGCGCACGTGCACCGAGCGCATCTCCTGCGTGGAGAGCCACGTGCGCGCGGCTTCGACGCCGAGCGCGTGCCGCGAATGCCAGCTCGCAAAGAGCGTGCGGCCGACCGTGCAGGCGATCTCGTCCAGCGCGCGCACCTCGCTCAAGCACGCGCCGGGCGGCTTTTCGAGCATGACGTGCTTGCCTGCCGCCAGGGCGGCGCGTGCCTGCGCAAAGCGCGGCTGCGGGGGCGAGCACAGCGACACGGCCTGCACTTGCGGCTCGGCCGCGAGCAGAGCTTCGATCGTCGGATAGTTGCGCACGCCTTCCACGGTGGCGTTGCGGCTCGCGCAAGCAATGAGTTCGAACCGCGGATCGGCCGCGATGGCGGGCAAATGCTGGTCTCGGGCGATTTTGCCGATGCCGACGAGCGCGATGGGAATTCGTTTCATTTCCACTCCCAGGCTCACCGGCCCCAACGCAGCGCCAGCGGATTCGCCTCGCGCGCCAGTTCGAGCAATTCGGCGCGCGTGGCCGGCGCCAGCGCTTCAAGGGGATGACGCACGGCGTCGCTCTTGATCACGCCGCCTTCCATCATGACCGTCTTGGCGGCCCGCAAACCGCATTGGCGGTTCTCGTAGTTGATGAGGGGCAGAATGCGTGCGTAGCCGGCGCGCGCTTCGTCGCGGCGGCCCGCCCGGTAATCGTCGAATACCGTGCGAATCAGATCGGGCAGCAGGGCGCTCGCCATCGTGCCCGTCGCGCCCGCGTCCAGATCGGGCAACAGCGTGATGGCTTCTTCGCCGTCGAACGGCCCCTCGATCGTGTCGCCGCCCGCCGCGATCAGCGCACGCAGCTTGCTTGCTGCCTGCGGCACTTCGATCTTGAAGTAGCGCACGAGCGGCAATTCGCGCGCGACCCGCGTGAGGAACGGAATGCTCAGCGTGACGCCGGAAAGCGGCGCGTCCTGAATCATGACGGGGATATTCGCCGTTTGCGCGACTTGCGCGAAAAAGTCGAACATCGAGTTCTCATCGGTGCGCAGCGTCGCGCCGTGGTACGGCGGCATCAGCATGACGATGCTCGCACCGGCCTCGGCGGCACGCTTCGCGCGGTCGGCGGCGATGCGCGTGCTGAAATGGCTGCACGTCACCATCACGGGCACTCGGTCGGCCACGTGGGACAAGCTCAAGTCGACGAGCACGTCGCGCTCGGCGTCGGTCAGAACGAACTGCTCGGAGTAGTTCGCGAGAATGCAGATGCCGTCGACGCGCTGATCGATCATGCAGTCGAGCACGCGGCGCTGGCCGTCCAGATCGAGTTCGCCGGATTCGGTAAACGGCGTCGGTGCGACGGGGAAGACGCCCGAATACGGGCGGGTCGAAGCGGTCACTATTCGTACTCCTAATAAAAACTATCCAAGCATGCGCTGTCGCCGCATCAGCCGCGCGCGCAATCCGAGGGAGGCGGCGCCGCCGTGCTCGTCGCTCGCGTCGCGCTTCGTGTCGCCACGCTGCGCGCTGCTGCCGAGCCCCGATCCGTTCGATTTGCGCTTGGCCGCTTGCCGCTCGATCACGCGCTGGAGCAAGCAGAAGACGCAGAGCAGGGCGCCGATCACGATGCGCGTCCACCACGAACTGAGCGTGCCGTCGAACGTAATCAGCGTTTGGATCGTGCCGAGCACGCCCACGCCGAACACCGAGCCGACGATATAGCCGACGCCGCCCGTCAGGAGCGTGCCGCCGATCACGCTCGCCGCGATCGCATCGAGCTCCATGCCTTGTCCTTGCAGGCCGTAGCCCGACAGCACGTAGAGTGTGAACACGAGCCCGCCGAGCGCCGAGCACAAGCCGCCGAGCGCATACACGCCGATCTTGGTCTTGGCGACCGGCAAACCCATCAAGAGCGCCGATTTCTCATTGCCGCCGAGCGCGTAGACGTTTCGACCGAACCGCGTGAAATGCGCGACGTAGATCGCGATCGCCAGCGTGACGAGGGCGATGATCGCACCGGCATTGAGCGCGCCGCTGCCGATCGGCAGGCTGTAGCTCGCCACCGCGTGAAACGAGCGCTCGTCGATCGTGATCGATTGCGTCGTAATCAAAAAGCAAGCGCCCCGAGCGAGGAACATGCCGGCCAGCGTAACGATGAACGGCTGCAGGCGCAGGTAGTGAATCAAAGCGCCCATCGCCGCGCCGTAGGCCGCGCCGATCGCCAGCACGAGCGGGGCCACGGCCCAGATCGGCCAATGCCAGTTTTGGGCGCAGACGGCGGAAACGATCGTCGTGAAGGCCACGACCGCGCCGACCGATAGGTCGATGCCGCCCGACAAAATCACGAACGTCGTGCCGATGGCCACGATGAGCAGGAACGAGTTGTCGACGAGCAGGCCGAACAGCACCTGCAGCGAACCGAAGCCCGTATACATGAACGAGCCGAAGCCGAACAACGCGGCGAACAGCACGATCGTGACGGCGATCGGCAGCGTGCGCGGGTCGAGTAGGCGGCGAAGGAACGCGCTCATTGCACCTCCGTGCGGGCGCGGGTGGACGATAAGGGCGAGCTCAAGCGCGTGAGCAGCCCGGTGATAAGGTCACGTGCGCGATCGGACTGAATGACGCACACCACCAGCACGACGATTGCCTTGACGACGAGCGTGGCTTCGGGAGGCACACCGATCGAATAGGTCGTATACGTGAGCGTCTGGATAATGAGGGCGCCGAGCACCGTTCCCGCCAGTGAAAAGCGTCCGCCCGCGAGCGACGTGCCGCCCAGCGTCACGGCCAAGATCGCATCGAGTTCGAGCAGCAAGCCCGCATTGTTGCCGTCGGCGCTGCGCACGTTCGAGCTCGTCAAAATGCCCGCGATGGCCGCCGTGAGGCCGCAAAACACGTATATGCCGAACATGATCGCGCTCGAGCGCAGGCCGACCAGGCGCGCCGCGATGGGATTGACGCCGATCGCTCGCACGAGCAACCCGAGGGCGGTGCGGTTCACGAGCAGCGATGTCAATACGACGACCGCCAGCGCGATCCAAATGGCGCAGGGCACCATGGCGATAAAGCCGTCGCCGAGCCGTAAGTAGCCACGTGCGCCGATGGGAATGATCTGGCCGCCGGTCAGCAACTGGGCCACACCGCGTCCGGCCACCATGAGGATCAGCGTCGCGATGATCGGCTGCATACCCACCAACGCGACGAGCAGTCCGTTCCATGCCCCGGCGAGCAGGCCCACCCCGAGGGCGGCCGCGAGCGCTATGCCGACGCGCGACGGATCCCCGGCCAGCAAGATCGCCGCGGCTGCGCCCGCGATGGCTACCACCGTGCCCACCGAAATGTCGATGCCGCGTACAGCGATCACGAGCGTCATCCCGAGCGAGACGACGACGAGCGGTGCGGCGCGGTTCAGGATGTCGATGGGCGCGCCGAACAGATGCCCGTCGAGGAGGGTGATGGCTAGGAAGTCGTGCCGATGGGCGACGTCGAGCGCGAACAGCAGAACGAGCGTGACGACGGGCCACAGCAGGGGATGGCGCGCGACGCTCTGCAACCAGCGCGAAATCATGCTTCGCCTCCCGCGATGAGTCGATAGACGGCGTGCTCGTCGAGCTCATCGCCCGAGAGTTCAGCCACTTTGCGGCGGTCGCGCAGCACCGCGATGCGGTCGCTCACGCGCAGCACCTCGGAGATCTCCGACGAGATCAGCAAGATACCGAGCCCCTTTGCGCACAGCTGCATGACGCGCTCCATAATTTCGAACTTCGCCGCGACGTCGATGCCGCGGGTGGGCTCGTCCAGAATCAGCATCTTCGGATCGATCGCGAGCCAGCGCGCGAGCACGACCTTCTGCTGATTGCCGCCCGAAAGCAATTCGATCGGCTGCTCGATGTCGCGCGCGCGAATGCCCAGCGCTTTCATATAGTGCTCGGCGATGCGCTTTTCCTTCGCGCGGCCAAGCGGACGCCACCAGCCTAGGCGTGCCTGGAGCGCCAGCACGATGTTCTCGCGAATCGACAGCGCCGCGACGATGCCTTCCTTCTTGCGGTCTTCGGGGCAATAGCCGATTCCGTGCTTCACCGCATGGCGCGGCGAGCCGAGCTTGACGCTTTTCCCGTCGACGGTCACGGTGCCCGTATCCGCGCGATCCGCGCCGAACAGCAGCCGCGCCGTTTCCGTGCGTCCCGAACCGAGCAACCCGGCTAGGCCGACGATGCGGCCGGGCTCGAGCGTCAGATCGATCGGCTGCACGGCGCCGCGCCGGCCCACGCCGCGCATGTCGAAACGAGGCGAGCTGTGTTCGGCTGCCGTGCCTTGGCCCGCGGCTGTGCGCGTGCGCTCGGCGGCCACCGGCACATCGCCCACCATCTTGCGTACGAGCTCGTCGACGGGCAGCTCCTTCGCCAGATATTCGCCTTCGCGCTCGCCGTTGCGCATGACGGTGATGCGATCGGAGATCGCATACGTCTGTTCGAGGAAGTGCGTGACGAACAGGATCGCGATACCCGACTGCTTCAAATTGCGCAGGACGTCGAACAACTTCGAGACTTCGGAGTCGTCCAAGCTCGACGTGGGTTCGTCGAGAATGAGCACGCGCGCGTCGACGCTCACCGCGCGGGCGATCGCCACCATTTGCTGCACGGCGATCGGATAGGTGTCGAGCGATTGCGTGACGTCGAGCGAAATATTCAGTTGAGCGAGCGCTTCTTTCGCGCCCGCATGAATCGCCTTCCAATCGATCGCGCCGCGGCGCCGCGGCTGGCGGCCCGCAAAGATGTTTTCCGCGACCGACAGGTTGGGGCAGAGATTGACCTCTTGGTAAAGCGTGCGAATCCCGGCCGCCTCGGCTTCGAGCGGCGCGGCGAATCGCACGCTGCGACCGTCGACGCGGATCTCGCCCGCGTCGTGCGAATGAACGCCGGTCAGTACGTTGATGAGCGTGGATTTGCCCGCGCCGTTCTGGCCCATCAACGTATGCACCTCGCCGGCGTACAGACGGAAGTCGACATTGCGCAGTGCGTGCACGCCCGGGAACGACTTGGTCAAGCCGAGCGTTTCGAGTACGAGAGGGCCAGTCATGGGCATCGTTCGCTAAGGTCGGTTAGATCCGATGAAATCAGTACTTGCGCTGCGGCAGGACTTGCGCCGCGACGTTCATCGGGAACACGGTCTCGTTCGTGACGATCCGCTTGGGCAGCGTCTTGCCGGCGACGATATCCTTGACGGCGCTCATCAGCTGCGGTCCGAGCAACGGGCTGCACTCGACGTCGACGTTGATCTTGCCCGCGATCATCGCTTGGAAGCCGCCCTTGGTGGCATCGAACGAAACGACCTTGGGTTCGGTGCCCGGTTTCATGCCGGCTTCTTCCATTGCCTGGATCGCGCCGAGCGCCATGTCGTCGTTATGCGCGTACACCACGTTGATCTTGTTGCCGTAAGTCTTGGCGAACGCTTCCATCACTTGCTTGCCGCCGGCGAGCGTGAAGTCGCCGCTTTGCGAGGCGATGACCTTGAACTTCGGATCGTTCTTGATGATTTCCATCAGGCCCGCATGACGATCGTTCGCCGGGGCGGAACCCACCGTGCCTTGCAGCTCGGCGATATTGATCGGACCCGGGTTGTCCTTGTACTCGGTTTCGAGCCAACGGCCCGCGCGACGACCTTCTTCGAGGAAGTCCGAACCGATCATCGTGACGTAGAGCGACTTGTCCTTCACGTCGATGTTGCGATCGGTCAGCACGACCGGGATGTGCGCCTTCTTCGCCTCTTCCAGCACCGGCTCCCAGCCCGATTCGACGACCGGGGAGAAAGCGATCACGTCGACCTTCTGCGCGATGTACGAACGGATCGCGCGGATCTGGTTCTCTTGCTTTTGCTGCGCATCGGAAAACTTCAGATTGATGCCCGCATCCTTCGCGGCCTGTTTGACCGACACCGTGTTCGCCGTGCGCCAAGCGCTTTCGGCCCCCACCTGCGCGAAGCCCAGCGTGATCTTCTTATCTTCTGCGTGGCTATCCACGACCATCGACATCGCCACCGTCAATCCGAGCAATGCGTTCAGCGCCAACCGTACTTTGCGTCCCATGCTTGTCTCCGTTTGTCCTTGGTGTTACTTGGTTTTGATACATCGAACGAGCTACTGAAAGGGGTGCGCGCCGTCGCCGTTCTTGTCCCCGCCGGGCGCGTCAACTTCTAAATAGCCAAACTATAAGCATGGTGAACCCCCGAATCGATTAGCGTTTTCCCCAGATTCGCGGGGTCAATAGTCATGCTATTTCTACGTCTCGCTGGTGAAAATACCGCGCGGATCGCGCGCGAACCTGCCAATATATGGGAAACGGCCGTCGCCCGATGAACTGAAACAGTCATCTTACGATGATTGACGGCCCAGGCAAGACAAACCCTAATCGTTTTACTATATGAGCCTCACAGAGGCATAGCGCAATGACAGACAAACCCCGCAAGCTTCGCTCCGCCCAGTGGTTCGGTACGGCCGACAAGAATGGCTTCATGTACCGCAGCTGGATGAAGAACCAGGGCATCCCCGATCACGAGTTCCAGGGCAAGCCGATCATCGGCATCTGCAATACCTGGTCGGAGCTGACGCCTTGCAACGCGCACTTTCGCAAGCTGGCCGAGCACGTGAAGCGAGGCGTGTTCGAGGCCGGCGGCTTTCCTGTCGAATTTCCCGTGTTCTCGAACGGCGAATCGAATCTGCGTCCGACGGCGATGTTTACGCGCAATCTGGCGAGCATGGATGTCGAGGAGTCGATCCGCGGCAATCCGATCGATGCCGTCGTGCTGTTGGCCGGATGCGACAAGACCACCCCGGCGCTGCTCATGGGGGCTGCCAGCTGCGACGTTCCGGCCATCGTCGTGAGCGGCGGGCCGATGCTCAACGGCAAACATGAAGGTCGCGACATCGGTTCGGGCACCATCGTGTGGCAACTGAACGAGCAGGTGAAGGCCGGGAAGATTTCGCTCCACCAATTCATGGCCGCGGAAGCCGGCATGTCGCGCTCGGCGGGCACCTGCAACACGATGGGCACCGCATCGACCATGGCGTGCATGGCCGAGGCGCTGGGCGTGACGCTGCCGCACAACGCGGCGATTCCCGCCGTCGATTCGCGCCGGTACGTGCTCGCGCACCTGTCGGGCATGCGCATCGTCGAAATGGCATTGGAGGACTTGCGACTGTCCAAACTATTGACGCGCGAAGCGTTTGAAAACGCGATTCGCGCGAATGCGGCCATCGGCGGCTCGACCAATGCGGCGATTCACTTGAAGGCGATCGCAGGCCGTATCGGCGTGCAACTCGAACTCGACGATTGGACGCGCATCGGGCGCGGCACGCCGACGCTCGTCGATTTGCAGCCGTCGGGCCGCTTCTTGATGGAAGAGTTCTACTACGCGGGCGGCTTGCCCGCCGTGCTGCGCCGCCTAGGGGAAGCCGGGTTGCTGCCGCATCCCGATGCGCTGACGGCCAATGGCCGTTCGCTGTGGGAGAACAGCAAGGAAGCGCCTATTTACAACGACGAAGTCATTCGGCCGCTCGATACGCCGCTCGTGCCGGACGGCGGCCTGTGCGTGCTGCGCGGCAATCTCGCGCCGCGCGGCGCGGTGCTCAAGCCGTCGGCCGCGACGGCCTCGCTGCTCAAGCACCGTGGGCGCGCCGTCGTGTTCGAGAATTTCGACGACTACAAGGCGCGGATCGGCGATCCGGACCTCGATGTGACGGCCGATTCCGTTCTCGTCATGAAGAACTGCGGCCCGAAGGGCTACCCGGGCATGGCCGAAGTGGGCAACATGGGCTTGCCGCCGAAGCTGCTCGCGCAAGGGGTGACGGACATGGTGCGCATTTCCGATGCGCGCATGAGCGGCACGGCGTACGGCACCGTCGTCTTGCACGTGGCGCCCGAAGCGCGCGCGGGCGGGCCGTTGGCCGTCGTTCGCAACGGCGATTGGATCGAGCTCGATTGCGAAACGGGCCGCTTGCATCTGGACATCGGCGATGATGAGCTGGCGCAGCGCTTGGCCACCTGGCGCGAGACGAATACGGGGCGCGATGCAGCGGATTTGAGCGGCTATCGCAATCTGTATGTCGATCATGTATTGCAGGCGGACGAGGGATGCGACTTCGATTTCCTGGTCGGGTGTCGCGGGGCGGAGGTGCCGCCGCATTCGCATTGAGTCAGTGAGCGATATCGCGCGAGCGTGGGCGTCTCGAAAGAGACGCCGCTTGGCGTTTTTGCGGGCGCGCTGATCGAAGCGCGTCTCGCTGGTCGATTTGAATCGCCTCGAGTTGAGTCGACCGTATTCGTCTAATTTTCCGCGCGCGCGCCAATGACCAGAATCGTCTCCGCGTCCGCCTTCGCGTTTTCCAGCTGAACGAGGCTGGCCTGGCGCGCACCGAGCGGATCGCGATGCTCGATCGCGGTAAGAATAGCCCTATGGCGCGGCAGTGAAAGCGCGTGCGTGTCAGGGTGACGGCTCGTCAGCTTGATCGATTCGGTCAACGCGAGCGACATCATGTTCCCGATGAACGCGAGCATGTCATTGTGCGTAGCGGCCATAACGGCACGGTGGAATTCCAAATCAGGTTCCAACAGCTCATTCGCCGTTTCCGCACCTTCCATCCGCTCATACGCGCGACGCATACGCACGATGTCCTCTTCCGTCGCCTCGGTTGCGGCGAGCGCGGCGGCCGCGGGCTCAATGATCCGACGGACCGTCAATAACGAACGAAAGAATTCCCCCTCGGGCGTGACGCTGATCGTCCAAAACAACACGTCCGGATCGAGCATGTGCCACTCTTCGCGCGGACGCACGACGCTGCCCACGCGCGGCTTCGACACGACCAACCCTTTAGCGACGAGTACGCGGGTCGCTTCGCGCAAGACGGGGCGGCTCACACCGTAGGCTTCGCAAAGCGTGGGTTCGGCGGGGAGCCGCTCGCCGGGCGCGAACTTGCCGCTGACGATCTCGGTGCCGAGTTCCTGCACGATCCGCGCGTGCATGCTCTTGCGGTTCTTGAGATGTCGATAGTCCATAGGATATTTAAGTGCTGCCGGCCTGCGCGTGGTATCCGATCTGTTGCCGTGCGTGCGGCAGCGGGGCGGCGAAGTGTTCGCCAGCATAGCACATGGGGGGTACCTCTTACGATTGGAACAACTCCGAATAAACCATCATTGCGCGCATTTTCTTCCCCATGCGAAGCGCCAATTCAAAATTGACGGGTAGGTGGGAACGCCGCGGTTCGACATGACATCTATCGCGGCAAGACCCTCTCGTTCGCCATGACGGACGAACGACGGTTTCCTCGCTATAGGAGAAGATCGTGCTTCTGAAACCGATACCTCATGCATTGCGGCTGGCCGTGCTTCCCATGGCGGCCGCGTTGGCCGCTGTGTCGTTCAACGCGCGCGCGCAAAACGCGGCCGACGCGGGCCCGACCGATCCGCAAATCGCGGCGATCGTCGTGACGGCGAATCAAGTCGATATCGACGCCGGCAAGCTCGCGCTCAAAATGAGCCGAAGCAAGGACGTCAAAGCGTTCGCCCAAACGATGGTGCGCGACCACACGGGCGTGAATCAAGCCGCCTCGGATCTCGTGCATAAGCTGAATGTCACGCCCGAGCCGAACGCGACGAGCGAGGCGCTCAAAGAGGGCGGCGACGAAAACGTGTCGAAGTTGAAAACGCTGAAGGGCAAGGCATTCGACAAAGCTTATGTCTCGCACGAAGTGGCTTATCATCAAGCGGTGCTCGACGCGATGGACAAGACGCTGATTCCCGACGCGAAGAATGCCGACCTCAAGGCATTGCTCGTCAAGGTGCGGCCCGCGTTCGTCGCGCACCTCGATCACGCCAAACATTTGCAGGCGGAACTCGATGATAGCGGCGGCCATTGAACGGCGGCAGCGCACGCGAGCCGTCGCGCTCGCGTGCTGCGTCGGCATGTGCGTCATGCTGGCCGTGCCCGTCGAGGCCTCGGCGAAGACGTGGACCGTCAAGATCGACGGGATGCAGTTTAAACCCGACACATTGACGGTCGGCCGCGGAGACACCATCGTTTGGATCAACGACGATCCCGTGGCGCATACGGCGACGTCGGTCGCAGCCGGGGCATTCGACTCTCGGACGATCGCCCCCGGCGGCCGTTGGACGTATCGTGCCGCCGCGCCGGGCCGCTACCCGTACGCGTGCACCTTTCATCCGACGATGCGCGCGACAGTGGTCGTGAAGGACATGCCATGAACGTGCATGAAATCGAACGCGGCGCATCGCCGCACGATTGGCGCGATGCCGACGATCGGACCCTTGCTGCGGCCGTCGCCGCCGGAGAACGCGAGGCATTCGTGTACTTGATGCGGCGGTACAACCAGCGGCTCTACCGGCTCGCGAGGGCAACGCTGCGCGACGATGCGGAAGCGCAAGATGCGCTGCAGGATGCTTATTTGGCGGCGTATCGCGCGATCGGCAGCTTTCGCGGCGACGCACGGCTGTCGACGTGGCTCTCGCGGCTCGTGCTCAACGCATGCCTCGCGCGCCTGCGTCGACATGCGAGGAGGCAGGCCGCCGCACCGACGGTCAGCATCAGCGCGAACGACGGATCGGATCTCGAACTCGTGGACACGTCCCATGAAGCATCGCCTGACGATGCGTTGATGCGCGCTCAGATTCGCGCGTTGCTCGAACGAAAACTCGATGCATTGCCCGAGGCGTTTCGGGTTGTCTTCGTCCTGCGCTGCGTGGAAGAGCTCAGCGTCGAGGAGACGGCGCAATGTTTGGGCATTGCCGAAGCGACGGTGCGCACCCGGCATTTTCGGGCGAGAAGCCTATTGCGCGAGTCGCTGGCGCAGGAACTCGATTCTGCGGAACGCGATGTGTTTTCCTTCGACGGTGCGCGATGCGACCGCATCGTGGCCGCGGTGCTCGCTCGACTGGAGTTAAGATGAGCGCCGATACCGTGAGGGGAGAGTTCGTATGGCCGAGCCGTTTCGCTTCCAAACCGTCCCGACGCTCGTCGTCGAATTCGGCGCCGCGCGGCGGCTAGGCGCGCTACTGCGGGAGCGCTACCCGACGCTTGCGCGACTTTGCCTCGTCACCGACGGCTTCCTGCATCGAAGCGGGCTGCTCGGTCCCGCGCTCGCCGATCTGAACGAGCACGGGTGGAGCGTCACCGTGCTCGACAACGTCGTGGCGGATCCTCCCGAGCACGTCGTGCTCGAAGCGGCGTCGCGCGCCCGCGACGCGCAGGCGCAACTCGTGGTCGGTCTAGGCGGCGGCTCGTCGATGGACGTCGCGAAGCTGTTGGCTGTCTTGCTGGCCTCGCAGCAAGCACTGAGCGACATGTACGGTGTGAACAAGGTCGAAGGGGCCCGTTTGCCGCTCGTGCAGATTCCCACCACGGCGGGCACGGGCTCGGAAGTCACCGCCGTGTCGATCGTGACCGTGGGCGAGGCCACGAAAATGGGCGTCGTCTCGCCGCAATTGATCGCCGATCTCGCGATCCTCGACGCCGAACTAACGTTGGGGCTGCCGAGCGCAGCAACGGCAGCGACCGGTATCGACGCGATGGTGCACGCGATCGAAGCGTACACATCCGCGCGATTGAAGAACCCGATATCCGACATGCTTGCTCTGCGCGCGCTGCAATTGCTGTCGACGAACTTATTGACGGCTTGCCGCGACGGACAAGACCGGACCGCGCGCGAGGCCATGCTGCTCGGCGCGACCTTCGCGGGGCAAGCGTTCGCCAACGCGCCCGTTGCCGCCGTGCACGCGCTTGCCTACCCGATCGGCGGCATTTATCACGTGCCGCACGGCCTGTCGAACGCGCTGGTGTTGCCGCATGTCTTGAAGTTCAACGCGCCCGCCGCGGCGCCGCTGTACGCGGAACTCGCCGCCGCGGTCTCGCCGTCCGCCTCGGGCAACGCACAGGAACGGACTCGCGCGCTGATCGAACATGTTGAGCACTTGATTGCGGAAACCGGTATTCCGTCCACGCTGAGAGACGTCGGCATCGAGCGCGATGGGCTTGCGCGCATGGCGAAGGACGCCATGCTGCAGCAACGCCTGCTCGTCAACA
This sequence comes from Trinickia sp., assembly GCA_035492395.1. Taxonomy (GTDB): domain Bacteria; phylum Pseudomonadota; class Gammaproteobacteria; order Burkholderiales; family Burkholderiaceae; genus Trinickia. The sequence continues at coordinate 16,494 of DATJJH010000005.1, forward strand.
ATCCGCGGCCCGTGACCGAAGCGGACGCGCTGGGCATTTATACCGCAGCCTTCTAACACCTCGCCCGAGCGCGGCTTCGGTTGCCCGAAGGTCGCCGCGTTCTGTGTTTGCGCGCACATTAACGTTTGCGCGCGACGTTTACGATCTTCTTACGCATCGCAAAACAGAAATGGCCAACCTGATCGGCGTCCTGTAGGACGCCGTTGGGTTGCCGCGCGCATCCCCCCGGTGCCGCGCGGCTTGCATCGACACGCGCGCCCCCAAGCCGCGCCGATGCAATGGTACGTCTGCGCTACGTATGCGACCCGGGTGTGACGTTCGAGCGCGCTACATGCGTCGTGCATGCGTGCGGCGTCGACGCGCGCCTTCGACCGTCCCAGTCCATCGGAGCCTTTCGTGAAGATTAGCCAACTCGCAATTCGTGTGGCGCCGGCCGTGTGCGCCGCGGCGCTGCTGACCACCGGCGTCCGCGCGGCCGAGCCGCCCGCGTCGAGCGCCGCGTCTGCCAAATTGCATCACCGAGTGACCCCACCGCCAAGGCCTACCGTCGTCACCGAAGTCATGCCCGGCATTCCGGAGCACGAGCGCGAAACGACCGAGCAAGGCAAGGGCCGCGCGCGCGGATTCGACGCGCGCCGGCACCGTACGCCGAACGGCGAATACATCCGCAATTGAACGGGGAGTCCGCGATGAAGACCATCATGAAACGGTTTCTGCTCGCATGCCTGTTGACGATCGGCATGCTGAGCGCGCAATGGCCCGGCGCCGCCTATGCACAAACGACGACGGCGAACGTGCTCGTCCTCTACGATGCGCCGCAGAACGATCAGTACACGAAACTCGGTTTCGCCTACGCGATCATGCTGCGTAATCTGCTCGGCCACTTCAACACTAACGTGACGCTAGCGCCGGTTTCCAGCTACACGGCCGGCAATGTCGAAAATTATCAAGCGACGTTCTATCTCGGCAGCTATTTCGACAGCGCTATTCCGCCCGCTTTCCTCGCTGACGTGACCACGACGAGCAAGACTGTGGTTTGGTTCAAGTACAACCTGTGGCAAGTCGCGTGGGATGCGACCTATGGGTTCGCGACACGATACGGGTTCACGTTCAGCGCCTTGCGCGGCTTGTCGGCCGCACCGTCGAGTTCGAACCCGGCGCCTGATTTCTTCGATACGGTAACGTACAAGAACCAGAACATGGTGAAGTACTACGCCTTCAACGCCAGTACCGGCATGGTCAGCGCCGACCCCGACATCGGCGTGACGGCCGTCTCCGACGCCACGAAAGCGAGCGCGCTCGTCACGATCAACGACAGCAAAACGGGCGAACAGGCGCCATACGTCATGCGCTCGGGCAATTTCTGGTACTTCGCCGATATGCCGCTGTCGTACATCGGGCCGCGCGATCGATACCTCGTGCTCTGCGACATGCTGCACGATATCCTCGGCACGAACCAGCCGGTGCTGCATCGCGCGCTCGTGCGCTTCGAGGACGTCAACGCGCTGACGACGACCGCATCGATGAAGTCGCTCACGGACTACCTCTACAGCCTGCGCATTCCATTTTCGATCGCGACGATCCCGCTTTACGTCGATCCGCTTGGGGCCTACAACGGTGGGGTTCCCCTCACGGTGCATTTGTCACAAGCGACGGGCCTGAAGCAATCGCTCAACTATGCGCTCGCGCGGGGCGGAAAAGTCCTAATGCATGGCTATACGCATCAGTACAACTCCACGCCCAATATCGACAATGCGGTCAGCGGCAACGACTTCGAGTTCTGGCTGGCAACGCAAAACCGCCCCGTCGACGAGGATTCGGTACAGTGGGCGAGCAACCGTCTCAGTGCGGGGCTGCAGGAGTTCAAGTCGAACGGCTACACGCCTTTCGCCTGGGAAGCGCCGCATTATCAATCGTCGCCGCTCGCGATGAAAGCGGTGCCGCCGTTGTTCAAGAACACGTATCAGCGCGCGGTGTATTACACGTCCGATACGCCCACTAGCCTAAATTCGACCGCACCCAATCACGACTTCTCGGTGGGACAATTCTTTCCGTACATCATCAAGAGCGACTACTACGGGCAGCGCATCATTCCGGAAAACCTGGGCAACATCGAATACAACATCTGCTCGATCGATCCGTTTTCGTGCCTGACCTATTCCTGGAACGATCTCTATACGAACGCACAATATGCATTGGTGGTGCGCGACGGTTTTGCTTCGTTCTTCTTCCATCCGTTCTGGCTCGAGCCCGATTTGGGCACGCCTGGCCTACGGGACTTCAAGAGCCTCGTGCAGGGCATTACGGGACTCGGTTTTACATGGGTCGCCGCCGACACCGTGCAGTAAACGTTTGATTGCCAAGACAGGGCTGCGCCGGGGCAATATCGGCGCAGCTCGTTTTCAATCGTGATTCTCAAGAAGGTGAACGGCGTGCCTCAGAAGGTGTCGCGTTATTGCATCGCGGGCGACATCCGTAGGAAGGAGCCGTTGCTGTTCAGCCGTTGAACATGGCGATAGGTCGTCAACCTACTCAAGATCGTAGTCGAACGGACGTATGCGCGGTTTTGCGCCCCTTGTCACCCGCTTGTCATCGAACCACTACGAAATGCCAAGCGTCGAATCGTGAGAAGGATGCCCGATAATCTCGCGGATTCGGTTCAATTCGCCGCATTCGACGCGACCCGGTGCTAGGCGGCCGTGCGAGTTAGCGCGGGGCGTGTCAACTTCGATTTTCCAGCCATCCTTAGGAGAACTCAGCGTGTCTTTAGCGCCCATCATCGCTGGCGGCAGGTTCGTGTCGCCAGCCAATCTTTATGCCGATTCGGCTTTGCCTCATCTGAACTCGCAAGCGGTCCAGGCCACCGCCACAAAAGCGCCGTCGAACAACTCCCCGATCGATGTGGGAAATGCGCACCTAGTCTGGGGCACCGACGATAACGGCGTAACGGCAACGGCGACGATCAAGAACAATCAAAATCAGACGGTGGGCTCGGTCGTCGTCGATCACAAGAAGGACACCGTCACGGTCACGCAATACGATCCGGCTACGGGCAAGCCGGACATCGATCCGGACACTGGCAAGCCGTATTCATCGACCTTCAAGCATGTCGGCGACAGCATCGTCAATGAGGGGACCCTTGCTTCGGAAGACTTGCCGGGCGACCCTGACGATTACTTCACACAAGATCGCAATCAAGTCGTAACGCTACAAACGGGCGACCAAAATACGCCCGACATCTCGGTCGACATCGCCTACAACATCAACGGATTCGATCTCAACGGGAAGAGCTCGGGGCTAGGGGCGGTGATCGCTATGCCGCATCCGGGCGCGAAGGGCGACGACGCAATGATGGACGACCGATTGGTCATTGCGTCGGGCGGCTTGACGCCGGATGGCGACTTCGCCGACCCGAAGCAATTGACCGCGCAATACATGGGCAATTGGGCCGGCGAAAACGAGCAAGAACGCGATTTCGTCTCGCCCATGCCGCACGACGACGGCTTCAAGGTCAGCGATCTTTGGTCTTGGCTATAGGCATTTGACGCCGGCGCCCGCGTGGGCGATGTCGAGGTAATCGGCGGACAAGCCGGGCTCGCTCATCGGCAACGCACGCGCAAGCGCCTCCAACGCTTGACGCTGGTCCGCCGTTCGCGCCGTGGAGTGGTACGACACGCCGCCGACAGCCCGCTCGCTCGCAGCGTTCCCGCCGGCGGCCAGTAGCGCTTCGACGCGCCGCGCGATGGCCGATCCCGTCTCGATCAACGCGAGCCGATCGCCGAAAATACGCCGCACCGCAGCCTGAAGCAGCGCGTAATGCGTCGATCCGAGAATGACCGTATCGGCGCCGGCGCTCACCATCGGCGTCAGATAGCGCGTCAACAAATCGCCGACGATTGCCCCGTCCCGCTTGCCTTGCTCGATCTGTTCGACCAGCCCATGGCCGGCTTGGCAAATGAAGCGGCATCGTCCCTCGTGCTGCGCGATCAGCGCTTTGAGCCGTTCGCTTCTGAGCGTGGCCGCCGTGGCGAGGACGCCTACGACGCCGCTGGCCGTGGCGAAGGCCGCCGGCTTGATTCCAGGTTCGACCCCTACTATCGGCACCGTCAGCGTCTCGCGCAGATGCCCGATGGCATGCGTCGTCGCCGTATTGCACGCGACGACGATCATCTTCGCGCCACGCTCGATCAGCCAGTCGGCAACGGCCTTGCTGCGCTGCCGGATGAATGCATCGGACTTTTCGCCATACGGGGCATATCCCGAATCGGCGATGTAGATCATCGATTCGCGCGGCAGCCGCGCGCGCATCGCGTCGAGCACGGATAAGCCGCCCAGCCCGGAGTCGAACACGCCGATCGGCGCATCGTGGGTCGTCATGTCGATTTCGCGTGAGACGTTGGAGGGCGCACGCGCAAGCGGCGCGGGCGCGACGGCGGTACGACTTGGCCGCCGTGATCGACGAGATCATACACACAACTTCGTCCACTACCAGATATTGGGCGCCACCTTCGTTGGGTTCGCGTTCGTCCTCCCGTTGTTTCTCGTGGTCGCGGCCCTCGGTTGGTCCTACGCCCACTTCGGCGGTCTTTCACGGGTTTATCCCCATCCATGCGCACGCTACCTGAGCGGACGCACCCATCGATTTGCATGTCGATTCGAGTGAGGGGCTTTTGCGCCGCCCCCAATCGGCATTTCCATTGGCCTTCATTTTCGCTTTACTAAAAATCATGCGACTTGCAAATTTTTCCGCTCGAGACGCTATAAAGAAACAAATACCTTATCGCACGCAAAGTGTAAAAAAGCATATAAATCCAACACACTAATAATTTTCGTTGTACTATGCGGTCCGTCTTGGGGATGCTTGGGATATCAAGCGGTGTACTTTCGAGGCGCCGCTTAATTGTCGCAGTAGTTGGACAATCCTTTCATTCACTGGAATACCGTGTCCGTCGGCTTACAAAGCAATGACGATCTTAATATTCAAACTCCTTGAATATTTGGAAAGACGCGGTCGCCCCGCCGCCGCTATACATGCGGAGAAGCGGGCCGCTAATCGTCCCTATCAAGGAGAGCGACGAATGGCTGCAGAAGGGCAAGTGCTGTCATGTTTCGCCAACGATAACGAGTCCGAAGCACCGGATCTCGAATACCGCTCCATCGATCACGTTGCGCTTGCGGTTCTCGATCTGGAGTCGGCGGTTCACCTTTTCACGTCCGTTCTAGGTTTCACGCTCGTCAGGCGTCGTACCGTGAAAGGCGCCCGCACAGGCATGCTGGCGGCCGAGCTGGAGAGCGGAGCCATGAAGTTCGTCCTGTGCCAAGGTACCGAACCCCAGTCTCAAATCTCGCGCCTAGTCGACGCGAATGGCCCGGGCGTCGCTCACATCGCACTCGAAGTCGACGACGTGGCGCGTACGGTCGACGAGCTGACCGCTCGCGGCATGCGCTTCGACACCTCGGTCATCCGCGGCCCCGGTCTCACGCAGGCGTTCACATCCCGCGATCCCAATACAGGCTTGAGCTTCGAGCTCATCAAACGTACGGGCGAGGACGGGTTCGTCGACAGCAATATTCAATCGCTGTTCGATCAACTCGAGCAATCCAATTCCTACTGATTGCGTTGTACGAATAACGCGCCGGACGCTTTTCATTAAATGTATGAAGTCACGAGACCGTGAATAACGGTGCTCGCGTGCGGGCGCGGCTTGTCGAAACGGACGTCGAAAGGAGTGAGCCCTTGGCTGGAATACTTGCCGAGTCGTCGCGCTTATCCGTCATGAATTTCTTGAACGAAGCGGCGAATCAATACCCGAATGCTATTTCATTTGCTTCCGGCCGGCCGGCGGAATCGTATTTTTCGCTCGAACGCTGGCTGGCTGCAATTCCGGCATTTCAAGAGCACGCGGCGCTGTCGGCCGGACACACGCTCTTGCAGGCAGGCAGACGAATCGCCCAATACGGGCCGACTGCCGGCGTCATCAATGCGTTGATCGCGCGACAACTGCGGATCGATGAACGGATCGAATGCGAAGCGGAGCAGGTCATCGTGACGGCGGGCTGCCAAGAAGCCCTGTCGTTGGCCGTTCCGGCGCTGTGCCGAGCGCCGGGCGAGGTCATGCTCGCGCGGAATCCGACTTATATCGGGGTGACAGGTGCGGCGGATTTCGCCGGGGTCGAGATCGTACCGGTGGAAGTCCGCACGGGCGAAACATGGGAGCAGGCACTCGGGGGCATCGCGGCGCAGCTTCGCCGCACGGGCAAAACGCCACGCGGGTTCTATTTGACGCCGGAATTCGACAATCCGACGGGGACCGTTCTGACCGAAGCCGAGCGGCGCTCGATCGTTGCCGGGTGCGCCGAACACCGGATCGTCGTGCTGGAAGACAACCCATACGGAATGTTTCGCTTCGAAGGCGACGCGCCGCCGCCGATGGCGGCGCTCGACGACGTGGGCTGCGTCATCTATCTGGCCACCTATTCGAAAACGCTCTGTCCGGCCGTACGCGTCGGGGCCGCCGTCGTGCCCAAGCACCTCTTCGGCAGCGCGGCAGCGGCGGAGCGCCTTCGCGCCGAGCTGTCGGAGCGCAAGAGCTTCGCGACCGTGAACACGAGTCAAGTGACGCAAGCCCTGGTCGGCGGCGTGTTGTTGACCGAGGGGTGCACGCTGGCTGGTCTCGTAGAAGCCCCGCGCTCGCACTACCGCCGCAACCGCGACGCGCTTCTCGACGCGCTCGATCGAGCGTTCGGCGGGCGCGAGGACATTGCTTGGAATCGGCCTGAGGGAGGCTTCTTTTTGCGCCTGTCGTTGCCGTTCGAGTTCGGTCGGCAAGAAACGGCCGAATGCGCGCGCGAGCAAGGCGTGATCGTCATGCCGATGACGTTTTTCTCGCTCGACGCCACGCGACGGCGCGAGGTGCGACTCGCCTTCAGCAACGCCGAGCCGGCCGAGATCGAAGCGGGCGTGCAGCGATTCGCTCGATACGTGGAGCAAACGTCGCTTCGTTCTCGCTGACGCGCCTCGATGCGGGCGCGTACAGGGGCCTTTTCCGTCAACGGCTTGCGTTCATTACGTGTGCACCGATATGTGCAAGACACTGATCATCGATAACTTCGACTCGTTCACCTACAACATCTTTCAGCACATGGGGCAGGTGTGCGGGATCGAACCCACCGTCGTTTTGAATACCACGCCGCTCGAACAGATCGACTTCGACTGCTACGACTGCGTCATCGTTTCGCCCGGGCCGGGCACGCCCGCCGTGAGTGCGGACGTCGGCATCAGCGCGCGCGTCATCCGCGACACGCAGCTTCCGTTGTTGGGCGTGTGCCTCGGTCATCAATGCATGGCGCACGAATATGGCATGGACATCGTGCTGGCGCCGGAGCCGATGCACGGCCGGGTCAGAGTCATTCGGCACGACGGCCGCGGTGTCTTCCTTGGTTTGCCCGCGCAATTGCCGGTCGTGCGTTACCACTCGCTCGTCGTGAAGGAAGTCAAGGGTCCATTCGAACTCACCGCATGGGGCGAGGACGGGGTGATCCACGGCATCCGCCATCGAACTCGGCCACTGCATGGCGTGCAGTTTCACCCGGAATCGATCTGCACCGAATCGGGCTTGGACTTGTTCCGCAACTTTCGCGACCTCGCGCTGGCGCACAAGCGGCTGCGCGCCGCTTGAGCCTGGCGCATAGCAGGAGTCGAGGATGAATTCTTTGAAATTGGAAGTGGTCACGCTGGATGGGTGCGGCGATGCCGCCGCCGTCTTCGACCGGCTGTTCGCGGCTTCGCGCGGCGCGTTCCTGCTGGAAAGCAGCTTGGTCGTGCCCGGTTTCTCGCGGTTTTCGTTCATGGGCGACGCGCATGGACGGTATGGCGAATGCGTGACGTACGAGGTCCGCACGCAAACGGCGACGGTTCGCTCGGGTGACGTGACCCGCTCGCTGCGGGCGCCGAACATCTTCGAATTCATCGCCTCGGAATTGGCGCAGCGCCAGGTGCACTGTGACGCCGACTTGCCGTTCGGTTTCGATCTCGGCTGTGCGGGCGTACTGGGTTATGAAGTGAAGGCGGAAACCATCGGCGCGCACCCTCATGCGTCGACGGTGGCCGACGCAGCCTTCGTTTTCGCGACGCGCATGGTCGTGCTCGATCATCTTGAACAAAAGACCTACCTGCTGCATCTCGTCGAAGACGCAGCCTCGTGCGACGCGGCGCGTGCATGGTTCGATCGTGCCAGTACCGCGGTCGCTGCGGCGTGCGGCGAGCTTCAATCGTCAGAAGCGCCGGGCGGACTAAACGCGGCTACCGCCGCCTCTCGGCGCAAGCTCACGTTAGCTGAAGTGGAGGGCTGGATCGCCGAAAACGCACGGATTCGCCACGACCGCTCGACCTACATCGGCAAGATTGGCGAGGCCCTGAGCGAGATCGTCCATGGCGAAAGCTATGAGATCTGCCTGACGAATCAGATTAGCTTTTCGTTTCGCTATGCGCCCTTCGACCTCTACCGGGCCATGCGGCGGCTCACGCCCGCGCCGCACGCGGCCTATTTCGACAGTGGCGACTTTTCGCTCGTCAGCGCCTCGCCCGAGCGCTTCCTTAGCGTGGACCGCTCGTGCGTGGCGGAAGCCAAGCCGATCAAAGGCACTCGCCCACGCGGGCGCAGTGACGACGACGATGCGGCGCTCGTCCGTGAACTCCGAACGAGCGAGAAGGACCGCGCCGAGAACCTCATGATCGTCGATTTGCTGCGCAACGACTTAGGACAGGTGTGCGAAACCGGCTCGGTTCATGTGCCGAAGCTGTTCGATGTCGAGACGTATTCGCATGTGCATCAACTCGTATCGACCGTGCGCGGCACGTTGAAGCCCGGCGTATCGGCCGTCGACTGCATCCGTGCGACGTTTCCGGGCGGCTCGATGACCGGCGCGCCCAAAAAACGCACGATGGAAATCATCGATCGCTTGGAGGAGGGCGCACGCGGCATCTACTCCGGCGCGCTCGGCTGGTTCGGGTTGTCCGGCGCTTGCGACTTCAGCATCGTGATTCGCTCGGTCACCATCAGCGACGGCGTGGCTCACCTCGGCGTCGGCGGTGCGATCACCGCGCTTTCCGATCCGGCCGAGGAATTCGACGAGACGATCGTCAAGGCCCGGGGGGTGGTCGAAGCGGTCGAGCATTTGCGCGCCGGCCTTCGATAGCCGCGCGACTCGCGGCACGCGGACGTTCTTCCGCATCCATCTATTTCCGCAACCGATCAGCCACCGACAGGCGCCGTTCGCACGGTCGAACCGGCGATGTCGGTACGAGGTAACTCGCATGACAGGCACTCCTGCCCACGCAAAGCGTTTCCCCCTGACGAGCGCGCAACGCGAAATCTGGCTCGATCAGCTCGTCCACGGCGACGCGCCGGTGTACAAGATCGGCGGCTACGTGCGGATCGACGGCCCCGTCGACGCTGCATTGTTCGAACGCGCCGTCAACCTGCTGGTGGAAAAGCACGATGCGCTGCGCACGAGGCTGGCGCCGGCCGATGAGACCGACGACACGCCGAGACAGACGATCGCCGCTTCGCTGCCCGTGCTCGTGCCGTTGCATGACTTCTCGAGCACCGACGACCCGCAAACCGCCGCGCAGGCGTATGCCCGGCAACAGCTCGCGCAGCCGTTCCCGCTGAACGGTTCCGATCCGCTTTTTCGGTTCGAGTTGCTCAAGCTGAACGACACGCACTACTTCTTTACGCTCGACTTTCACCATCTCATCGTCGACGGATGGGCGATCGGCCTGCTCGTCGATTCGCTGTGCGGTATTTATACGGCGTTGACCGCGGGGGCGGAACCGCCGACGATCGCGCCGTCATACGAGGAATTCGCGGCGCACGATCAGGCCTACCGAGAATCGCCGGCGTTCGAGCGCCAACGTGCCTACTGGCTCGAAAAGTATGATTCGGCGCCTGATCCCTTGTTCCCGCCGCACGATCGAGCGCGCTATAGCGACGGCCCCTCTCCGAGCGGTCACCATGCGCTACGGATGACTCGCGGCTTTTTCGAGCGCATCGCGCGATTCGCGCGTCAGCGGGAATCCACGCCGTTTCACGTCATTCTGGCCCTGCTGCACATCTACTACGCCCGCACGCGGCAAAGAGACGAAATCGTCGTCGGTGTGCCGATCCTGAATCGGCCCAATGCACGCCTGAAACAGATGGTCGGCATGTGCGCCGGCGTCGCGGCTGTGCGGTTGCCGTTCGATGAAGCGGCTTCGTTCGATGCGTTGCTGCAAACGATCGGGCGCACGCTCAAGCAGGACTATCGTCATCAGCGCTTCCCGTTGAGCGAACTCAATCGCGAGCTAGGTCTATTGAAGTCACAGCGCGCGCAGCTGTTCGACCTCTCCGTCTCCTACGAGCGCGACGACTACGACCTCAAGATGGGGGAAGGCCGCGCTCGCATTTTCATGCTGTCGAGCGGCTATGAACAGATGCCGCTCATGCTGCACATTCGCGAGAATCCGTTCGACGACGAGGCATGGATCCATCTGATGTACAACCGCGCATGGTTCGAGGATGGGCAGATCGAGGCGACGGCCCAGCGGTTGCTCGTCATGCTCGACCAGGTACTCGACGATCCGCGTCAGCCGGTCGGGCAGCTCGCGCTCACCACGCCGAGCGAGCGACAAACCCTGGCGCGTTGGAGCCAAGCGAGGGCCTCATACGATTCGAACCAAACGATCCATGGCCGATTCGAGGAGGTGGCGGCTCGCACACTCGATGCGGTAGCGCTGACGTTCGACCATCGCTCGCTCACCTATGGGCAATTGGATGCACGTGCAAACCGCCTCGCCCGGCGCTTGACGCGCATCGGGATTCGGGCGGACGACAGGGTTGCGATTTGCGCGGAGCGTGGGATCGAGATGATCGTCGGCCTGCTGGCCATCCTCAAGGCGGGCGGGGCGTACGTGCCGCTCGATCCCTCGTATCCTGCCGAACGCCTTGCATGGATGCTGGAAGATAGCGCCCCCGTGGCGATTCTCCTTCAAGCGGGCGTGCAAGCATGTATCGAACCGGGCGCCGCGCCGATCGTTTGCTTCGATAGTGAAAACGAGGGCGATGAGCCCGGCCATGAAGCGCCGAGCGTTCGACTAGACAACCCGAGCCCCGAACGCCTGGCTTACGTGATCTACACGTCAGGGTCTACGGGGCGTCCGAAGGGCGTGATGATCGAGCATCGAAACGTGATGCGGCTCTTTTCGGCCACCGATGCTTGGTTCGGCTTCGGCCGCAACGACGTCTGGGCGCTGTTCCACTCGTTCGCGTTCGATTTTTCCGTTTGGGAAATCTGGGGCGCGCTGCTGCACGGCGGCCGGCTCGTCATCGTCCCGTACCTCACGAGCCGCTCGCCGCGCGAATGCCATGCGCTGCTTTGCGCCGAAGGCGTGACGATACTAAACCAAACGCCCAGTGCGTTTCGGCAACTGATCGCCGCCCAAGGCGAGGCCGACGCGCCCCCCCACCGGCTGCGCACCGTCATCTTCGGCGGCGAGGCGCTCGAATTGTCGATTTTGGCGCCTTGGTTCGAGCGCGCCGTCAATACCAATGTGCGGCTCGTCAACATGTATGGCATCACGGAAACGACGGTCCATGTGACGTATCGGCCCATCCGCGCCTCGGACGTCCTCGATCGCGAGCACGCGAACGTGAACGCTGTGGGCGAGCCGATTCCGGATCTCAGCGTGCACGTGCTCGACGCGCGCATGCAGCCGGTTCCGAT
>DATJJH010000006.1:0-22650 GCA_035492395.1 Trinickia sp.
CGTCGACACGCTTCACGTCGTCAGGAAGCGCCACAGATTTTGGCAGGCGCACCGCCTGGCTACGGTTGCTTTTGAAGATGGCACCTTGTTCCACGATAGGCTCCTCGGTATATGTCAAACGTATATCCAATTATACGTGCGGCGCGGGTAGATGTCGATGGGATATACGTTCCTTTTCCAAGCTCGCCGCCATATTGTCAGCACTCACGGACACAAACAGCGTTGCGGCTGCGATTACGGACATGAAGCGCGAAAAGCCTCTTTTCTCTCGCCAGACTGGCGCGCAGTCGTGGCAAAAACGGCTACAAATGTAGCTTTATTTGCTTCGCCTCGTTTAAGCGCCTATTGGCGACAGCCGCCCGCGGTTGCGTGCCGTAGCTATAAAGACTACATTTGTAGCGAATGATGCTTCACACCCTCTCCTCCCTGATTTTCAGCGATTACCGTCGGCGTGTACTTGGGCTCCTCTTGCTCCATCCCGAATTGCAGTGCCACGTTCGAGAGATAGCGCGCCAGACGGGCACCGCCGCGGGCACGCTGCACAAGGAGCTGTCGCGTCTTGCCGAAGCCGGTATCTTGCGCCGGACTCGACAGGGCAATCAGGTCTACTACGGCGCCAACCGTGACTGTCCTATCTTCGAAGAGCTTGCCAGCATATTGCGCAAGACGTCCGGACTCGCGGACGTCCTGGCTCAAGCCTTAGCGCCCTTGGCTGACCGGATGCGGATCGCCCTCATCTTCAGCTCAATCGCTAAGGGTTCGGAGCACGCGGGCAGCGATATCGATCTGCTGTTGATCGGCGATCTCAATTTTGCGGAGGTCGTGCGCCTGTTCTATCCCGTTCAATCCGCACTCGGCCGAGAGATTAATCCGAAGGTCTATAGTTCGGCCGAATGGCGAGCCAAGGTGACGGCAGGCGATACTTTCGCCCTAGATGTACTCGCAAAGCCGAAAATCTTCTTGATTGGAACCGAGCATGACCTTGAAGAATCTGTTGGGTAAGTCGCTGGATGCTGTGGGGCCAAACCGCGATACGGTTGCACGCTTTGATGGCGGCAGCCGAGCGCAACTTAACCGATGCTGCTCTCGAAGGTCTGAGTGCCGAGAATCGATTCGACGCGGCCTATAAAGCGATCATGCAGTGCGCGATGATTGCCTTACACGCCAACGGGTATCTCCCCTCATCATCCCACGCGACCGACCTTCCTCCCCCCCAGCGCCGGCAGCGACTGCTGCTCGCGAACGATGTTGATGAGCGCCGGCAGCGCCGGGTGGTTATACCGCCGGCTGCTGTAGTACATATGCAGCGGATCCTCGGGCGCCGCGTGCTGTTCCAGCACGATCCGCAATTCGCCGCGCGCCAGCTCCTCGGTAATCCGCGTCTCCAGCACATACCCGATCCCGAGTCCCGCCTTGCATGCGCTGATCGTCGTCGCCGTATCGTTGATCGTGACGAGCCCCGGCACGCTGATGCGCCGACGTTCTCCCTCGTCGAGCACATCCCATCGGTAGCTCGAATTGTCGCCGAGCAGTAGCTGCAAGCAGGTGTGATCGGCCAGTTGATCGAGGCGCTTCGGCATCCCGCATCGTTTCAGATAAGCCGGCGAAGCGACCATCACCCACCGCTGAGGCCCCGTCAGGGGCACGGCCACCATATCTTCCGGCACGTAGTGGCCGTAGCGAATACCTGCGTCGAACCCTTCCGCCGCGATGTCGATGGGCCGGTTCTCGACCACGACCGTCAGCCGCACCTCCGGGTTCCGGCGGACGAACTCCGGCAACGCGGGCGCGATGAGCAAATGCGCGGCATCGGCGAAGACGTTCAACCGAAGCTCACCGAGCCGCGCAGCGCCCGGCGCCTCGAACGTCTCGAGGGCCGAGCCGATTTGATTGAAACCGTCTTCCAACCGCGCCGCCAAATCCAGCCCCACCGCGGTGGCTGAAACCGCTCTGCTCGTTCTGTTCAGCAACTTCGCACCCAGGCGATCTTCCAACCGGCGCATGGCGTGGCTCAGTGCCGACGGCGTTTGCCCCATTTCGATCGCGGCCAGCCGAAAACTGCGGCATTTGACGATCGCCATGAATGATTTCAGATCCGCGAAGTCGATCCGGTCCGTCTTTGTCATAGGGTGAATTCGCTTCAGCAGCTCGTTGAATTCCATTCATTTTACGCCGTGCCATCATCGCTTTCCGACTGCGATAGGTCGGTAGGTCGACAGCAATGCGAGGCGGCAATGCCCGCCGGACGCTTTCCACGGGAGGACTTCATGCCGAGTTTCGAACACATGCGCATCAGCGATTTGACTGGGACCAAGGTACTCGTAACCGGCGGATCGACCGGGATCGGCGCCGCCGTGGTTCGTGCGTTCGCCGCCCAAGGCGCCAAGGTCGTCGCGCATTTCAATCAAAGCCAAGCGGCTGCCGAAGCGCTGCGCGCCGAGCAGCCCGGCCAAATCGAGCTGATCCAAGGCGATCTAAGCAAACCGGGCGAAGCGGCCCGCGTTGTCAAGGCAGCGGCTGAAATGCTCGGCGGCCTTGACGGCCTGATCAACAACGCAGGCGCAATGCTGGGGCGGATTGCGTCCGCCGACGTGGCGCCGTCCCATTTCGAGGAGGTCGTAAACCTCAACGCCCGTTCGGTCTGGGAGGCTACCGTAGCCGCCCATCCGTTCCTCAAGGCCGCTCGCGGCTACGTCGTCAACACGACGTCCGTGGCCGCGCGCACGGGCGGCGGCGCCGGGGCCGTGCTCTATGGCGCGACGAAAAGCTTCGTGAGCAGTCTCACGCGCGGCCACGCGAAGGAATTCGTCCGCGATGGGATTCGGGTCAACGCGGTGGCGCCAGGGCTCATCCAGACGCCGTTTCACGACAAATACACGCCGCCCGATGTCTTCGCGTCGCAAAGCGCGTCGGTGCCGATGGGCCGAGAGGGTTTGCCGGAGGAATGCGTGGGCGCCTTTCTGTTCTTGGCATCGCCCGCGATGTCCGGATACATCACCGGTCAGATCATCGAGGTCAACGGCGGCCAATTGATGCCTTAAAAAAGGAAACAAAATGAATCAACGACCATTCGGCAAAACGGAAATTTCAGTATCGGAAATCGGATTCGGCGCCTGGGCGATTGGCGGCTCGTGGGGCGACGTTTCGGAAAACGATGCAAAAGCCGCGCTCCATGCGGCGCTCGATAGCGGCACGACTTTCATCGATACGGCCGACGTCTACGGCGACGGGCGTTCGGAACGGATCATTGCGTCTGTGCTGAAAGAGCGCGGCGGTTCTCGGCCCTTCGTCGCGACGAAAGCGGGGCGGCGGCTCAACCCCCACGTGAGCGAGGGCTACACGGGCGCCAATCTAAACGCGTTCGTCGATCGTTCGCTCGCGAACCTGCAGATCGATTGCCTGGATCTCGTGCAGCTGCACTGCCCGCCGACCGAGGTGTACTACCGGCCGGAAGTGTTCGAGGCGATGGACGCGATGGTCGCGGCGGGGAAAATCCGGCGCTACGGGGTATCGGTGGAGAAGGTCGAAGAGGGGTTGAAGGCGATCGAATACCCGGGCGTGAAATCGGTACAGGTGATCTACAACCTCTTCAGGCAGCGGCCGGCCGATCTGTTCATGCGGGAGGCGAGGGCGAAGGGCGTGGCCGTTATCGTTCGCGTGCCGCTCGCGTCCGGTCTGCTCACCGGGAAAATGACGGCCGCCACGACATTTGCCGCGGACGATCATCGGCATTTCAATCGCGAAGGTCAGGCTTTCGACAAGGGCGAGACGTTTGCGGGCGTGCCCTACGAGTTGGCGCTCAAAGCCGTCGATGAAATTCGGCCTCTCGTTCCGGAGGGCGTGACGATGGCGCAGTTCGCGCTGCGTTGGATCTTGATGAATCAGGGCGTGACGACGGTGATTCCGGGCGCGAAGAACGCCGAACAAGCCAAGGCCAACAATGCGGCGAGCGATCTGCCGCCGTTGACGGACGCGGCGATGAGCGCGCTGCGTGCGCTCTATCTGGAGAAGATCGCGCCGCATGTGCATCACCAATGGTGATGCGGCTTCGGTGAGGGCGTGTCCCCCCTTACAGACTTCTGCGCCGCGCAGGTCTCGGCGCGCGGCGCCCGCAGCTCACGGGCGCCGTTGAGACGGAATTCGTCCGAATATCAGCGGAAGGTGTGTCGCGCACCGCCGGTTAGGTCATCCTTCGGTTTTTCACTCTTGACATATGGTGCCAATATTGACACCATTGGAGCGAATGCCGAATGACGAAAAAGTTATCGCGTAGATGCGGCGCGAGACGGCAAATGTCCGTTTCAGCGACCTGTACCGCCTCTGTGAGGCGTATTTTGGAAAGGCGCGACAATCAGGATCGAGCCAGGCAGTGTTCCGGACGCCATGGCAGGGCGACCCCCGCGTGAATATTCAAAGTAATCGGGGCAAGGCCAAGCCATATCAAGTGCGGCAGGTCCTCGAGGCGATAGATCGATTGAAGGAGCGATCCAAACCATGACTGATGACCACTTCACTTATCGTGTAACTTGGTCGCCGGAGGACGGGGAGCACGTTGGTCTGTGCGCCGAATTCCCATCGCTTTCATGGCTTGATCCGACATTGGAAGGCGCATTGGCCGGCATCAGGCGGCTTGTTGCCGATGTCGTTCGAGATATGGCCGCAAACGGTGAAGCAGTGCCAGAGCCGATCGCCGACCGCAGGTACAGTGGCGAATTCAAAGTTCGCATCCCGCCGCAGGCGCATCGCGCGCTGGTCATACAAGCGGCGGAACAGGGCGTCAGCCTCAATCGCCTAGCAAGCGCCAAGCTCTGCGCCTGAGCGCTGCGCTTACCGGATCGGCGCCGCCTGTCCGCCGGCCTGCGCGCCTTCGACCTGACTCAGGTGTCGCAGCAGCTTCGTCACCATCACCACCACGGTAATCGCCAAGATCAAGAAGAACACCGCGAGCGGCAGGAGCACGTGGATGGAGACGAACCCCGCGAGCCCCATCATCACCGACGAAACCAGCAGGAGCGCGCAGCCGAGAATCGCGCTCGTCAACCCGGCGATGTGCGGGAACAGCGAGTTGCCCTTCGCCATCAGCGTCGGATACATCGCGCCCGCGCAAAGTCCCATGACGAGCACGGGCACGGCCAGCGTCCACACGCGCAAGCCGACCGTCAGCGCGAGCACGAGCATCGCAATCGCGGCGACGACCATCACGCGCGAGCCGACCCGCAGCCGGGTTTCCGCGCTAGGCAGCCGCGGCCCGTGAAGACGATTGGAAAGTCCACCGAGGAAATACATCAGCCCGATGCCCAGTGCGAGATAGCCGAAGAAAGTCGGTTCTTTGTGCAGCGTGCTCTGGACCATGAACGGTCCGACAATGTTGAACACGAGCAGGATGCTGTAGCAAAGCCCTTGTGCAAGAAAGCAGCTCTGAAATACGGGGCTCGACAGCACCATCCGCGTATTTCTCATCAACGTGCGCGGTTCGAGACGCACCGGCGACGGCAGTGTCTCGCGATAGCGCCAGAGCACCCCCAGCATGGCGAGCGAATAAATCAGCAGAAAAACCAGGCACGCTTGCCAGCCGAACCACGTTTGGAGATGCGCGCCAATCACCGGCGCGATGATCGGCGCGAGGCCCCATGCGATCGCCATGTAGGTGAACGCATGCATCAGCGCCTGTCCCGAGAAGGAATCCGTAATGATTGCCTTGGCGAGCAAGTTCGTCGCGGCAATCCCGAAGCCCTGCAGGCACCGGGCAAGGATGAATGTCTCGAGGTTCGGCGCGACCAGCGACAGCACGCAGCCGATCGTATAGACGACGAGGCCGAAGGCGAGTACGCGCTTGCGGCCGTAGGCGTCGGCGATGGGGCCGAAGATCAGCTGGCCGAGCGCGTAGGCCGCCATGTAGCCGGACACGCTGGACTGGATGGCCTGCGGCGACGTTCCGAAGTAGCGGGCCATCGCGGGCAGGGCGGGGACGTAAATATCGATCGCCAATTGTCCCGCGGACGAGAACAAGCAGATCAAGAACAGCAGGAAACGCGGCGAATTGCGCAGCGGCGCGCGCTTCGCGACAGGAGAGGCAACAGTCGAAGTCATCTGGGCAACGTATAGCTCGGGCCGGCTCACGCCGGAGAGGCATCGGCGGGGACTTCGCTCGACGCCCGACAAAGGGACGATAGCCGGTCATTGTAGTGACTCGCGCGGTCGCTTGCTTTCGAAGCCAGCAATGCGCGCATTCCCTCCGGTCATGCGAGCAAGGTCAGCCGTGCCGGCGACCACAGTCCGACTTTATCGCCGCCTTTTCGCGATCGAACCCGACCCGAGTGCGCACAATCAATATTGTTGTATTACTATTGCCGCCACATTCGAAATCCCACAGTTGCGGAAAAACCGTGCGGAAGCGTTGTCATTGAAATGACTCATTTCGAAATGGGGTCGGGATCTAGGATTCGCTCCACGCCGGCGGCGCGTCCCACGATGTGAACTCAATTGTTAAATTTCGAAAAACGGCACGCGACCATATTGTAGGACTTTATCGACACATATAAATTGCGGTCGCGAAACTCCGGGGAATGCGATGAGACTAATTCTTGAGCCTCGCCACCTGTTCGATGGCAGTGTGGCGGCGGTAGCAGCGAAGACGACCCATGCAGCGCTAGACCAAACGCCTCATCCACATCCGGCGGCCGACACCCACGATGCGCACGACGCCCCGCATCCAGCGGCGCACCACGGCGCCGAGCAGCAGCACGACAGCGCCGCGCCCCACGCCAACGCGGATGTGCCGGCCCTGGCCCCGAATCCGAAAGCCACGGAAATCCTGTTCGTCGATCCGCGCGTGTCGAACTGGCAGACCCTCGCGTCCAGCGTCGGCAAGAACGTGCAGGTCGTCGTCATCGATCCGAACCGGGACGGCATCAGCCAAGTGACCGAAGCGCTGCAAGGGCGCTCGGACCTGAAGTCGATTCAATTCCTCACCTACGGCTCGGCCGGCCAAATCGAACTGGGCAGCGCGCCGATCACGGCCGATGCGCTCGCCGCCGCCAAGCAGCAAGTGGCCTCGTGGAGCGACCACCTCGCCGCGAATGCCGACATCGAGTTTTGGGGGTGCGACGTCGGCCAGGGCGCAAGCGGGCAGCAGTTCGTCGATACCGTTCATGCATTGACCGGTGCGCAAGTCGGCGCCTCGACGGACGCCACGGGCGAGGCCTCCCTCGGCGGCGACTGGGTGCTCGAACGCACCACAGGTGCGCTTGCAGTGGGCTCGCCGTTTAGCGACGCAGCGATCGCCGCCTATCACGGCGTGCTCGATACGCCGGTGCCCAGCGTTTCTTTCGTCGGAAGCACCGTGCCGCACGACGTGCTGCTCGGCGGAACCTTCACCGAGACGGTGCAGTTCCAGAACACCGCTTCGAACGCCGCCGGTTACGGGCCGTTCATCGATCTCTATGTCCCGACCGATTCCGCCGAAAGCGCGACGCTCACGAGCGCCACGTATCTGGGTACAGCGGTGACGGTGGAGCAAGTCACGCTGTCGACCAATATCGCGGGGCATGTCGGCACCCTCGGCGCACTGCATCCGCTAGCCCTGGACAGCAGCGGCCAGCCGCTGTTCGTTGCCGCGCCCAGCGGGTACCAGGCCGGCGACACGATGTACGTGCTGCAATTGCCGTTCGGCAGTTACACGCCCGGCGAGCCTGCGGCGCAAATCCAGTTGACGTTCTCCGTCGCGAACACGAGCGAACTGTCGAGCATGCACAGCGGCCAGGCGCTGAACATTTCGGCGATCGGGGGCTTTCAATACGGTGCGGACGCGCTCAACAACCCGGCATCGGATCCGTCGATCCGAGGAACGGCGGGCAGCGCGAGCGTGACGAATACAAGCGATGGCCTCGTCACCGCGCCGACGCAAGTTTCGCTGATCGACGTGTCGGCCACCACGGATCTGCACGAAGGCGAAACCGCGACGGGCCCCGACTTTCCGTTCGACTACGTCATTACGCTGCAACCGGCGCCGGTGACGCAAAGCGATCCGATGCAAAGCGTGACCTTCACGTTCACGTTGCCCGATCAGGTGCAATACACGAACGGGACGATCTCGTTCACGGAGCCTAGCGGCGTGCACGGCACGGCCACGTTCAATCCGAAGCCCGGTAGCGTCAGCGGCGCCGGCGGGACGGTGACGGTGACCTTCACATCGCTCGGCACGGATGCGGCGAACACGCCGACTGTCATCAAGATTCCGGTTTTCGTGCCGCAGTTCGACGCCTCGGGCGCGTCGATTCTCGGCTCCGCCGGGCAACCGCGCACGATCGATACGACGGCCATCTACAACTACACGGGTTCGTGGACGGCCGTGACGGGATCGGCGGACCATTCGGCCGGTGCGCAGACCATCTCGGGCGACAGCACGGCGAACACGGAATCGACGGCTTTCGTCGCGAAGTCGTTGGCGATCCAGGTGACGGACGATGCGCCCAACGGCAACATCGTCCCCGGCGAGATCGTCGACTATTCGATCAACTTCCAAGTATCGGACTACTACTCGCTCAATCAGCTCAATATCGCGGACCTGATCGGCGACGGCATCACGCTGCTGACGCCGTCCGATGTGGGCTACGCGACGCCCACGTTGTCGCTGACGACGGGCGGCTCGACCCGCTCGATTTCATTCGGCGACGTACCGAACAACGTCCAAAACACGATCAACGGTCAATCGGTTGCGGAAAGCGGTTCGAACGCGAACTGGAACTACGCGCGGGACGATACCGGTGCGTCGGCAAACCCAGGCGCGACCGCGCTGACTTTCAGCATCGGCGAGCTGATCGAGGCGAACCTCGGCGGTGCGGCGTTCGCGGGCGTGCTTCAAGGCGGCGCGGTCAACGGCAGCGGGGCGGCGACGCAAGGGACCGTCACCTTCAAGGCGAAGGTGCTGGACAAGTACACGAACTCGAACAGTCAGGACAGCCTGCGAGAGAAAGACCAGATCTCCGATAGCGTGACGACCACGGGCACCAGTGCGGCTGTCGTGACGGTCGACAACAACGCGCACACGATCACGGGAACGAACGGCACGGTCTCCGACGGTTCGTCGGTGACGAACGAGGTCGCGCCGGGGCAACTCGTGCTGCAAGTCGTCGCGGTCAACGGGCAAACGGCGGACCTCACCGACATCAAGCCGGGCGACACGGTCACCTACGGCATGACCTACACGCTGACGACGGGCGACTACGGCAACCTGAACCTGACCGCGTATCTGCCCCTGCCGGTGTTTTCCACGACGGACCCGCTGTCCAACGGCGGCAACGTCTCCAGCTATTCGCAGGACAGCACCGACGCGTTTCCGACGGCGGGCACCTTCAAGCTCGTGAATCCCTTGTCGGGCGAAGCGACGCCGACCGTGACGACCGACGGCACGGCCAACAGCCTCTCCTTTCATTTCGGCGACCGCGACGACCCGACGAATACCGCCGGACAGCAAGTGGTCGTCTACTTCAGCGCCGTCGTCTCGAACAAGCCGTTCGCAAACGGCCTGCAACTGACGACGCAAGGCGGCAGCTCCTACACGAACTCGGAAGGCCAGACGCTGGCGGCGGCTGCGATCAAGCAAGTCCCGCTGCAGGAGCCTGAACTCGCGACGAAGACGGGCGTCGTTTCCATCGTCGGCGACGGCGGCGCATCGAAGGGCGCGTATTCGGCCGATTCGTCGAACTCGACGAGCGTGACGTGGACGTCGCAGACCAATACCACGCCGAGCGGCAGTGCCGGCAGCCCATTCGCGCCGGCGGGCACACCTGCCGGCACCAGTCCTTTCACGGGCAACGGCGATCCGTTGAGCGCCGACAATCTGAATGTGAAAGGCGGGGACGGCGGCGATCTCGCGAGAATCGTTTCGACGGTGCAGAACCAGGGAGGATCGACCGCCTACGACGTGACGATCCAAGGCACGCTGCCGTCGGGATTTTCGACGAGCGATGTGCAGAACTTCGCGATCTACGATGCGTCGGGTCACCAGATCGATGCCGGCGTCACGGCGGCGCAGTACTTCTCGGCCGGCGGCGTGCAGCTCGGTTCGTCGATCGCGGCGCATGACAACGTCTATGTCGTCTACGACCTGAAGCTGCCGACGGCTCAGGAAACGGGCGATACGCTCGCGTTCGCCGGGAACGTCGTCAACTGGGCGAGCGTGGCGGGCGGCGTGGCGAGCGGCAACGGTTTCGTGTCGGGCACCGGCGCCTCCGCGCAGGTCATCGGCGAGAACGCCGCGGCGCTGGCCGATACTGCCACCGCGAACCTTTCCGCGCCGAGCGTGACCAAGACTGTCACGACGGCGAGCGATACGGGCGATATCCCGCTCACGGGCACCAACAACGTCGCGCTGGGCGAAACGGTGACCTATACGATCACGGTCACGCTGCCGCAGGGGACGACGGCCAACGGCCTGAGCGATGTGACGTTGACCGATTCGCTGCCGGCAGGGATGACGTTCGGCAGTCTCAATTCCGTGACGTTCAACGGTGTCAGCTCGCCGGGCGGCCCGGGCGCGGTGAGCGCGTCGGTATCGGGCGGCACGATCACGTTCGACCTCGGCAGTTCGCTGACGAACAGTCAAGTCGATGCGAACGGCACCGTCACCCTGGTCTACACGGCAACCGTCACCGCGACCGATACGCCCGCGGACGGCACGGCGCGCACGAACAGCGTCGTCGTCAATTACGATTCGACGCTCACTTCGCCCGCTGCCACGGCGACGATCCACGAGGTCGACCCGCACGTCACCGAGACCATCACGGTCAAGGATACGACCTCCGGAACGACGATCGCTGCCAACGGCACCGTCTATAGCAACGAGGGGCTCACCTACACCGTGACGCTCAAGAACACGGGCGACGCGCCGGCGCAGAACCTGTCGGATTTGATCGATCTGCCCGCGGGCCTGAACTACGTGCCCGGTTCGCTGACTTATCTGAGCGGCGGCTCGGGCGGATCGTCATCGGATACGTCGGGGCTTTCAGTGGGGCTGACCACGCTCGGCGTGGGCCAAACCGCGACGTTCACGTTCCAAGCCACCGTGGCGCCGAATCAGAGCGCCGGATCGTCGATCACGGTCGATACCCCGAACGACGGCGCATCGGGCACGTATTATTCGCAGCCAGGCACGGCGCAAGGACACAAATACACGGACAACGCGAGCGCCACGGTGAAGATCGGCCAAATCTCGCCCGTCCTGTCGATCACGGGCGAGTCGAACGGCACCGACACCGTTCATACGCCATCGCAGACCAACACCCAAACCGCGGTGCAGGCGACGGTCGGCGAAATCGTGACGTACCACGCCTACGTTCAAGTTCCGGAGGGCGCCAACCCGACGACGCTCGATTTCACGTTGCCCCCGGGGCTCGAGTATTTGAACGACGGCAGCGCCACCATTGCGTTCGTGAGCCCGAACGGCGATCTCATTTCGAGCAACGGCGCCCTTTCGAGTGTTGCGCAGATGCAAGACGGCAACTCGGGCGGCGCCAACTACGTTAATCCGGCCACCGGTACGACGACGGGCGGCGACGTGGCGACGTTCAAGCCGACGAGCCAATTGTCGTCAAGCGTCGTGACCACGGGCGGCGGTCACGTCAGCATCGATTTGAGCACGCTGACCAATAACGACGGCTCGCCGATCGGCAATTACGTCATCGTCGAGTTCAACGCGGTCGTGGGCAACGTAGCCGCGAACGTGCAAGGGGCGGCCGCGTTGGCGACGAGTTTTACCGTCGGCGGCGCGACGTCCAATACGGTCAACGTATCGGTCGAGGAGCCGAACGTCACCGTCACGAAAACGGCCACGGCCGTGGACAACGCCACGGGCACGGTGACGTACCAAGTCACGGTCAAGAACACGGGAGGATCGACGGCCTACAACGTGACGGTCGACGACCCTGCCGTCGCGAACGAGGGCAACGTCACGTTCGTCGGCGCGACGGGCGCGGGCGTCGGCGGAGCCGGCCAGGCCGGCACGAGTGCGACCGACTTGAACTACGCCATCGGGCAGTTGGGCGCGGGCGGCAGCGAGGTCATCACCTATACGGTGCAGGTGGCGCCTGGCCAGACGGTGCAGAACGACACCGCCTCGGTCGTATGGCAAAGCCTCTCCGGACAACAGACGTTCAACGGTTCGACGGGCGGCGCGGTGGGCGCAACCACGGGCGCTCGCGATTTCGATTCTTCGGTCGGCGCTCCCGATTCGTACCGCGCCACGGCGACGACGCAGATCGCCACGGCATCGGGCCGCGTTTGGCAAGACGTCGGCAACGATCCGACGACGTTCGCGAGCTCGGGCGGCTCGGCCGATACGGGCCTCGGCGGCATCACCGTCACGGCCAAGGTTACCGAAGGCGACGGCACGGTCGTCACCGAAACGACGACGACGGCGGCCGACGGGACCTACACGTTCGGCGCGCTGCCGCAAGGCACGGTCGTCATCACGTTGCCCGGCGCGGGAAGCGGCGGCCTGCCCGCCGACGAGACGCTGGCCTACAACGACGGCAATGCGGTGACGGGCAGCCCCGCATCCACCTCGTTCACGGCGAACGGCGACGCCCATGCAAATGTCAATTTCTCGTACCAGGCGCCCGATACGGCGCCGTCGATCACGCAGTGGGGCGGCAACACCGATTCGTACGTCGAGGGCGGAGCCCCGGTGCGCTTGTCGGGGCCCGGTTCGTCGATCACCGATACGCAACTCGATGCGCTCGGCGGCGACTACGGCGGCACCACGCTGACGCTGCAACGCTATAGCTCGAGCACGCCGTCGCCGAGCGCGACCGACGTCTTCGCCGCAATCGGGCCGCTGGCGCTCGCGGGCGGGACGGTCACCTACAACGGCACGAGCGTGGGCACTTACACGCAGGCGGGCGGCAAGCTGTCGATCACGTTCGGGGCCGGTGCGACGTCGGCGACCGTCGACTCGGTGCTCGACAACCTGGCCTACTCGAGCACGGATACGACGACCGTCAGCACGGGCATACGGATCGGCGCCACGATCGACGACCACAACGTCGCGGGCCAGCAAGGCACGGGCGGCAACATGGTCAGCACGCCGGTGTTCGTCACGATCAACGAAGTGCCGGGCGCGGGGTCGTCGTCGGCGACGTTCACCGAACCTAACGGCTCGTCGCCCGCTGCGTCGGCCGTCGCCGTCGATCCGACCGTCACCGTCACGAGCACGGACACGTTCTCGGGCGCCACTGTCCAGATCAGCGGCAACTATCGACCGGGCGAAGACGTGCTCGTGGTGTCGGGATCGTTGCCCTCAGGCGTCACGGCCAGTTTCGACGCCGCGACCGGCACCATGACGCTGTCGGGCACGAACCTCGACGCGGCGACCGTGCAGAGCGCTTTGCGCGCGATCAGCTACTACGACAACAGCGATACGCCGAGCACGACGACGCGCGACGTGACGATCTCCGTGACGGATGACGTCACCCACGCGACGACGACGGCGGCCGTCTCCACCGTGGATGTCGTCGCGACGAACGATTCGCCCGTCCTCAACAATCAGCCGGTCACGGCCACGTCGCTCGAGGACAACGGTGCGCCGTCCGGCGCGGTCGGCATGCTCGTTTCGCAGCTGACCGGCAACGGCAACGTGACCGATCCCGACGGCGCGGGGGCGCACGACGGACAGGCGCCGGGCTCTGCCGGCGTGGCCGTCACAGTTGCCGATACCACCGAAGGCACGTGGTGGTACTCGACCGATAACGGTGCCCATTGGACGCAATTCGCGGGAGGGGCACTGCCGGCGATTTCGCAGGGCAACGCGCTGCACCTCGTTGCCGATGCCAATACGCGGCTCTACTTCGAGCCGGCCCAAGCGAACTGGAATGGGACCGTCAACAATGCGCTGACCTTCCGTGCATGGGATCAATTCGACGGTGTCGCGAACGGCGCGATCTCGGCGCTGCCGGGCACGGGCACGTTCGGGCAGGGCGCGAATACCGCGGCTTCGGCCTATTCGTCGGCGCAAGAGACGATTCCGCTCCACGTCGCGGCGATCAACGATGCACCGATCGCATCGGGCAGCGTGAGCATGCCGACGATCGCCGAGGACACCGGCGCGCCGTCGCCGCAAACCGTGGGCGCGTTGTTCGGCACGCACTTCGACGACAGCGCCGATCAGCAGCACAGCGGGGCGAACCCGGACGGGTCCGCCGCCAATGCGCTGGCGGGCATCGCGATCACCGGCAATGCCGCCGATGCCAGCCAGGGCAGCTGGCAATATTCGACGGACAACGGCGCGACCTGGCACACGATCGCTACGGCGGGTCTGACCGATTCGAATGCGCTCGTGCTCTCGTCGTCGGCCGAACTGCGTTTCGTGCCGGCCGCGAATTTCAACGGCGTGCCGGGGCAACTGACGACGCGCCTCATCGACGCGTCGAGCATGCCGGTGACGGATACGGTCACGGGCGCCCAGCTCGCCGCGACGGACATCGCGATCGCGGGCGTCGACGTGTCGGGCGCGCACCACGGCGGGACGACGGCCGTCAGCGCGCAAACGGTGCCGCTCGGCATCGCGGTCACGCCCGTGAACGACGCGCCGATCGCAAGCGGCACGGCCAGCATCGATCCGGTGAAGCAAGACGACCGCAACCCCACGGGCAGCTCGGTGGCGACGCTCTTCGGCGGCGATTTCAACGATAGCGCCGATCAACAGCACAGTGCGTCCAATCCGACGGGGTCGACGGCCAATACGCTAGCCGGCATCGCGATCGTAGGCGACGCGGCCAGCGCGGGACAGGGAAGTTGGCAATATTCGAGCGACGGCGGCAAGACGTGGACGGACGTTCCCACGAACGGCTTGAGCGACCGCAACGCGCTCGTGCTCGCGGCGACGGACAGCTTGCGGTTCCTGCCGTCGGGAACGTTCAGCGGCACGCCGGGCGCGCTGGCCGTGCGGCTCATCGATAGTTCCGGCGCATCGAGCATCGTCGACGCCTCGGGCGTGGACCTTGGCGCGGTCGGCGGCACGTCGGCCTACAGCGCGGCCACGGTTGCGCTGACGACGAAGGTGAATTCGAGCAATCGCCCCGTGCTGTCGCAGCAGGTCGGGCTCATTCCCGACTTCAATGCGCCGAACGACTTCAACAAGCTTGGCCCGCACGTCGACCCCAATGCGCCGTTCGCCTCATCGGAGCAGCATTTCCCCGACGACGGCGCAATCCCGCCCGCCGAGGGGCGCGGCTATCGGCCGAACCTCTACAGCGAGCCGATCATTCCGCAGGTTTGGCTGACGGGGTCGGTGGGAAGCCGCTTCATCATCGAGCAGCAGCACTCCGTCATCGAGGTGCCGTCGGATCTGTTCAACGATACCTACCCGAACGCCGAACTGCAGTACGACGCCCGGATGCCCGGCGGCGCACCGTTGCCGGCCTGGCTGACCTTCGACGCCCGGAATCTGACGTTCACGGGAACGCCGCCCGTGGGTTCGCGCGGCACCGTGGAAGTCGAGATCGTGGCGCACGATCAGTTCGGCAATCAGGCGACGGCCACGTTCCAGATCACGGTCGGACGCGAATCGAAAGATCTTGAACAGATGCTGTCGAACCTGCATGCGTCCCCACCGGCGAAGCATTCGGGGCATGGCGCGCATGACGTGCACGAGGGCGGGGCACGGCACCACGGTCATGACGTCAAGCCGCATGGGACGTCGCCCACGTCCGCGCCGGCACAAGGCGCCGGACGCGCGGCGTTTTCCGCGCAATTGCGCGAGGCCGGCCCGGTCGGAAAGCTTTTGCAGGCGCGCCGCATGGTGCACTCCGTGGTCGGCGCCGTATCCGCGCCGGGCGAGAAGCTCACGGTCGCAAGCTGATTGAACAACTCAACAATCGAACGCCAACATGAAGACCAGATTCATTGACCGCCGCCCAGGCGGGCGACAGGGGACCGTGCTGTTGGAGCCGAGCACCGGGGATCGAAACGACGCAACGCGACGTCTCGATCGGGGACGCGCGATGTCTGCCGCGCGGGTCGCGGGCTTGACGCTGCTCTCGGCTGCCGTGCTGTCCGCTTGCGCGATCAAGCCCGAACCGATCAGCCAAGCGGAGCACCTCAAACGCGCGCAGGACGACTACCAGACGCTTTATTCGACCTACGTGCCGCTGACGCAACCGCTTACGCTGTCCGACGCGATCTCGCGGGCGCTGAAGTACAACTACAACGCACGTCTCGCAAAAACCGAGGAGACGCTGCAGGACCGGCAGCTCGATTTGGCGATCGCGCAGATGCTGCCTCGTCTCGCGGCCAACGCAGGCTACACATGGCGCAACAACGATAACGCGGCGCAAAGCGTCTCGGAACTCACGAGGCAGCAGTCGCTCGAGTACTCGTTCTCCGAGCAGCCGTCGCATGCCACAGCTTCGCTCGAGCTTTCTTGGAACTTGCTGGATCTCGGCGTCAGCTATTTTCAGGCGAAGCAGCAGGGGTACCGCACCTACGCGGCCATCGAGCGCCGCCGCAAGGTCATCGACGACATCGTCAAGAGCACACAGGAGGCGTATTGGAAGGCTGTCGCGGCCGATCGCCTGTTGCCGCGCTTGAAGCCGCTGTTGGCGGAGGCCGACCGGATGCTCGAAAACTCGCGCGAGGCGAGCCGGCAAAAGCTCGTTCCGCAACTGCAAGGGCTCGATTATCAGCAGAACATGCTGTCCGTGGTCGGACAGCTGCGCCGCATGCAGACCGATCTCAATACCGCCCGCGTGCAGCTTGCTTCGTTGATCGACGTGCCCACCGATGCGCCGATTCAATTCGCGCCGATGGATCTGGATTTGTCGTCGACGGCCGCGAAGGTCGATCCGCGCAAGCTCGAGGCGCTCGGTCTGGCCATGCGTCCGGAACTGCGTGAGGAGGCTTACCAGGAAAAGATCGATCAGCAGGACGTCTACAAGGAAATCGTCAAGATGATGCCGGGCGTGGGCGTGCTCGGAAGCTTGAACTACGACAGCAATCGGTATCTGTACAACCCGAATTGGGCGCAGCTCGGCGTGAATGCCACGTTCAATCTCGTGAATTTGATCGAGGGGCCGAAAGCGATCTCGGCGGCGAAGGCCTCGGTCGAAGTGTCGCATCAGCGACGTCTCGCGCTCAGCGTGGCGGTGCTCACTCAGGTCAACTTGAGCTACCAGCAGTATTTGGCCTCGGTCGAAGACTTGGACATCGCCAAGCAAATCAACGACGTCGAGCAGCAGATTCGCGTCGCTTCGGCCAACGAGGCGAGCGCGCAGGAAGAGTCGGAGGCGGACCGCATCCGGCGCGATCTGGCGTCGATGGTGGCCGAGTTCAGCTACGACCGCACCATCGCGCAGGTGCATACAGCGCTCACGAACCTTTATACGTCCGTCGGCGTCGACCTCGTGCCGCCCAATGCCGACACCGCCGATCTCGCGCAGCTGAGCGCGCGCGTGAAGTCGGCGATCGCCGGCTGGGAGGCGGGGCAACTGCCCGACATCGCGCTCGCCTTGCCGGCGGCTTCGACGCTCGGGGCGCCGGCGGCATCGGCATCGGCATCGACCGCCGCGGTATCGACCGCCGCGGTATCGACCGCCGCGGCATCTGACGCTGCGACAGCAACCGCGCCGGCCATCGGCGCGCAGTCGCAGGCAACGCCCGCCGCGCAAACGAAGGCCGTATCCCTGCCCGTCGCCGCAGCGACGCAAACAGGCATCGCCGCGCAGTAAAGACTTGGACTTAGACGGTTAGGATTGCCATGAAAGTGCATCACCATCACACCCCGAAGGCGAGCAAACTCGTCGCTTTCGCGGGCATCGCCCTCGTCAGCGCCGGCATCGCCGCCGCGTTCGCCGCGCAGACGCCGGCTCCGGCGCCCGCTCCCACCCCTGCGCCGAAGCCCCAGGCGTTGCCGGTTTCCGCGCCGCCTCATACACCGGACGCGGCGGCCGCTGCCGCTTCGTCGCAACCGGCGTCGCCCGCGCGCGACGTCCGCGTGCAGCTCGTCGCCGATACGATCGCCACGATCGGCGCGCCGATGGCGGGACGGCTCGCGCAATTTCCGCTGCGCGACGGCGATCGGTTCAAACAGGGGCAAGTGCTCGCGCGCTTCGATTGCGGAGAAAAGGAAGCGGCGCTCTCCCACGCGCGCGCCGTACTCGAAAGCCGCAAGTCCGTGAACGAAAGCAAGCAGCGCCTCAAAGCGCTCGGCACGTCGAGCGAAGTGGAGTACAAGGTTGCCGCGGCCGACGAGAAGCAGGCGACGGCGGACGTGCAGGCCGCTCAGACGATGGTGGGCAACTGCACCGTCGTCGCACCCTTCAGCGGACGCGTCTCGGCTGTCTACACGCACGATTATCAGTACCTGCAAACCGGCGCGCCGATGCTCGAAGTGCTGAGCGACAAGAGCCTCGAATTGGAGATGATCGTGCCGTCGATGTGGCTCTCCTGGCTCAAGCCGGGCAGCCCGCTCAAGGTGGCGATCGACGAAACGGGCAAAACGTATCCCGCTACGCTCTCAAGGCTCTCGGGCAAGGTCGATGCCGTGAGCCGCTCGGTCAAGGTCTATGGCCATATCGACACGCAGTCCGATACGTTGCTGCCGGGCATGAGCGGTCATGCGATCTTTAGTCCGCCCGCCGGTGCGACCCTGACCTCGCAGCGATGAATTCGCCCGCAAGCGCGCTCAACTATCAGCTCTTGCGGCTCGGCGCGGTCCTCGCGTTGGAGCGGCGCGCGCGTGCGGCGGCGCGCGAGGAGCTCGGATTTCTCATCGTCAACGAGACGGCGAGCGTCGTGCCCTATCAGCAGGCGGCGTTATGGCGGACCGGCGCATCCGGCGCCGAGCCGCTGTTACTTTCGGGCGTGGCATCGGCCGAGCGCGGCGGGCCCTACTATCTCTGGCTCGAGCGCGTGTTCGCAGCCTTGACGCACGAGCCCGAGGCGGGCCCCGTCGAGCCGCGCATCGTGCGGCCCGACCAGTTGCCCGAGCCGCTCGCGAACGAATGGCCGGAATGGTTTCCCGCAGAGGCGCTGCTGTGCCCCCTCGTCTGGCGCGATACGGCGAGCGTCGGCTATCTGCTGCTGGGCCGCGCCGACGTCTGGACCGATAGCGACCGGCACTTGCTGGACGCGCTGGCCGGCGCCTACGCGCAGAGCTTGCTGCTGCATCGGCGCGATCCGAAGCCAAGCATGCTGCGGCAAATGGCGGCGCGCAAGCGGCCGCTGGCGATCGCCGCCGCCGTCTCGCTGGCGATCGCCGTGTTTCCCGTGCGCGAATCGGTGCTGGCTCCGGCGGAAATCGTGCCGATCGAACCCGCGGCCGTCAGAGCGCCTTTCGACGGCGTGGTCGGCTCGCTTCGCGTCGAGCCGAATCAAGCCGTGCGCGCGGGTCAGTTGCTCGTCTCGTTCGATCGAACGCAGTTGCAGACCCGCTTTGAGGTCGCCAAGAAGGCGCTCGACATGGCGCGGGAAGAGTATGCCGATACGTCGCAGCAGGCGATGAGCGACGACCGCGCGAAGGCGCGGCTCGCCATGCTCGCGAGCAAGGTCGATCAAGACCAGGCCGAGCTGGCTTATGACGATGACATGCTGCGCCGCGCGCAGATCGTCTCGCCCGTGGACGGCGTGGCGATATTCGACGACAGCAGCGAATGGATCGGCAAGCCGGTCGTGCTCGGCGAGCGCATCATGGTGGTGGCTTCGCCCGCGCGCACCCAGTTGCAGATCGAGGTGCCCGCCAGCTCGGTCGTTTCGTTCGAGCCGGGCTCGGAGGTCGTGTTCTTCAGCAACTTGCGGCCCGATCGCCCCGCCTACGGCAAGTTGACCTTCGCGAGCTATTCGAGCACGGTCGCGGCCGATGGGGTGCTGTCGTATGCCTTCCGCGCAACGCTCGAACATGCGCAGGCGTTGCGGCTCGGTTTGAAGGGAACGGCGAAGATTTACGGGCCGCGCCGAGCGCTTGCGCTTTGGCTGCTCAGGCGTCCGTTGACGGTGGTGCGCGAATGGCTCTCGATTTGAACGAAGCGTCGCCCGGCGCGTCGCTTGGGGCCGAGCGAGGCGATGGCGTTGCCGAGGTCCCCTCCGTTGCGTTGCCGCCGCTGCGCGAAGACTTGAAGCTGATGCCCGGGCCGGCGGGCGGCGACGGCAGTCCGACCTGGACACTGCACGACCCGGCGCGGCATCGCTTCATCCGAATCGGCTGGTTGGAATTCGAAGTGCTCGCGCGTTGGCCGCTCGGCGACGCGCAAGCCGTGGCGCGTTCCATCTCCGAGGAGACGACGTTACGCGCGACGTCTCAGGATGTCGTCGACGTGCTCAGCTTCGCTTATCGTGCAGGGCTGACTGCGCCCGTCGACGCCCGTGCAACGGAGCGCTTTGCCGCGGAGCGCGCCGCCGAACGATTGTCCGCGGCGCGCTGGCTCTTGAAGAACTATCTGTCGATCAAGGTGCGTCTCGTCAATCCCGACCGCGTGCTGTCGAGCATCGTGCCGCGGATGGGATGGGTTTTCACGCGCGGCTTCGCGATCGTGCTGGCGTCGCTCGCCGCGCTCGGCTTTTATCTGATCAGCCGGCAATGGGATGAATACACGCATAGCCTGCTGCATCTTTTCTCGCTGCAAGGCGCGGCGCTCGTCGGCCTCGCGCTGGCTTCGGCCAAGGTCGTCCATGAAATCGGTCATGGCGTCGTGGCCAAGCGCATGGGTTGTCGAGTCCCTGCCATGGGCGTTGCGCTCCTCGTGCTTTGGCCCGTGTTGTGGACCGACACGACCGATGCCTGGCGGCTCACCGATCGCCGTCGACGGCTCGCGATCGATGCGGCCGGCATGCTCGCCGAGACGACGCTCGCGATTTTCGCGTCGCTCGCTTGGTCCGTGTTGCCCGACGGCGCGTTGCGAACGGGCATGTTTCTCCTATCGAGTTCGACCTGGCTGCTGACGATCGCCATCAACGTCAATCCGCTGATGCGCTTCGACGGCTATTTTTTGCTTTCCGATTGGCTCGATGTGCCGAACCTGCAGGATCGCGGCTTTGCGATGGGGCGCTGGTGGCTCAGGGAGACGCTGTTCGGGCTCGGCGATCCGCCGCCCGAACACTTTCCGCCCAACAAGCGGCGCATCGTCATCGGCTATGCGCTTGCCTGCATGGTGTATCGCTTCACGCTGTTTCTCGGCATCGCGCTCGTCGTCTATCACATGGCGTTCAAGGCGCTGGGCATCTTTCTCATGTGCGTCGAGATCGGCTGGTTTCTCGTGCGTCCCATCGTCGGCGAGCTTCGTATCTGGTATGCGCGCCTCGGCGACAAGCGGCCGGACCGGCGAGCGGTCGTGACGATCGCGTGCTGTGCGTTCGCGCTCTTGCTGCTCGTTGTGCCATGGCGGCGCGAGGTGTCGGCGCCGGCGCTGCTGCGCGCGGCCAAGCAGGCCACGCTCTATGTCGCGGAACCGGGCCGTCTCGTGAAGCAATCGGCGAACGGCGCCGCCGTCGCGGCCGGGCAAGCCCTATTCGAACTCGAATCGCCGAGCGTCGAATACCACAAGGCGGTCGCGCTCGCTTCGCTATCGGGCGTCGAAAGCCGGATGAAGGGGCAGGCGTTCGATCCCGAACAGGCGGACATGATCGCCGTGGGCGAACAAGAGTTGCAGGGCGCCATCGCATCGGTCGATCAAGTCGCGGCGCAAGAGGCCTTGCTCACCGTTCGTGCGCCGTTTTCCGGGGTCGTCACCGACGTGCCCCCGATGCGCGAGGGCGAATGGCTGCCGCGCCGGACGGCGTTGGCGATGCTGATCGATCCGTCTTCCGCCGCAGTCCAGGCGTTCATCGGCGAAGCCGATCTGCCGCGCGTGCATCCGGGCGCGCATGCGCGATTCTTCCCCGAGAACGGCGACCCGAGCATCGACCTCGTCGTTTCTCACATCGAGACCTCATCGGCTCGCGTGCTCGACGTCACGGAACTGGCATCGGTGTACGGCGGCGGTGTCGCGGTGCGCAAGAACGCCGATAACAAGCTCGTTCCCGAAACGGCCGTTTATCGCGCCGCGCTCGTGCCGGCGTCGCGCGATGCGCACGTCACAGCGTGGCGGCGCTTGCGGGGGCGAGTGGTCATCGACGGCGACCGCGCGAGTTTGCTGGGCCAAATCTACCGCAAGGCTATTGCGGTGCTGATCAGCGAAAGCCAGGTGTGACGCGAGGTGGGCGCAACACGGCCCCACCTTGCACATCCTCGTGTCAAGCGTATTAATTCAAGATTATCCGCAGCTTCAATCGAATCTATAACACGCACCGATAACAATGAAAAAAGCGGCGCGAAATAAAAAATGAACAAATGTGAATCGTTTGCGCGGCGATGATAAATAAATTTAACGTTTGCGATGCCGCGATTTAACAATTGTTTGTAAGGCGATTCGCGAATATTAGGAAAATTCCCCTTCGTCGCAAATGCGGCCTGTCGTAGGGCCGTGCAATCGCGGCCTGCATCGAGCGGACGCAGGCGCCATACGTGCCCAATATCGGGCGAGGCCGGTTTATGCGGCGCGACATAAGCGCATTCGACCAACGGGGAATATCAGCGATGGCATTGAAAGTCATGTCGGTTTTCGGCACACGCCCAGAGGCGATCAAGATGGCGCCCGTCGTCAAGGCGCTGGAAGAAATGTCCGG
>DATJJH010000007.1:0-46304 GCA_035492395.1 Trinickia sp.
CGTTGCTACTCCACGCCCTGTTTCAACGCTCCGCTGATCCATCGCTCTTCGGACGCCATGAGGTGGGCGCGCATGGCGGTTTGCGCGGCGATGGGATCGCCCGCTTGCAGCGCTCTGAGCACCGTTTCGTGTTCCTGCACAGCGGCCGTCCAAGTTTGCGCGGTTTCCGCATGGCCTCGCATCGCGGCCGCGATCGGATCGTGCCGACTGTCGAATAGTTCGCCCAGAAAGCGGCTGAGCACCGAATTGCCTGCCGCTTCCGCGATCAACATGTGAAATTGCCGGTCCGCCTCGACCGGCGATTTGCCGGCGGCCGCCAATCGACGCATGCGCTCGACGGTGCGACGCAGTCGATCCAGCATGGCCGCGGTCATATGCGCTGTCGCCAGGACCACCACGCTGCCCTCGATGGCCGCTCGTGCCTGCATCAATTCCGAAGGGCTATCGCCCAGTGCGCCCACCGTTCCCCCGGCATCCGCGCTCGCCTCGCTGACATAGACCCCCGACCCCATGCGGATTTCCACCTGACCGCCGATCTCCAGCGCGATCAACGCTTCGCGTAGCGACGGACGCGATACCCCGAGCTTCAGCGCCAATTCGCGTTCGGGCGGCAAGCGTTCGCCAGGCGGAAATTCGCCCTGGCTGATCAACGCGAGGATCTGGGTGGCGACGGATTGGTAAAGCCGCTTGGGTTCTGTTGATTTCATCGTATGGGTGAAAAGAGGTGCGGTGGAGCGCCCGGCAGCTTTTGCCGAAGTCTAGCACGCTGCCCTGTAACCATTGGCACACATGCGCCCGACAGACCTATCGGGGTTTTTACTATTGGTAAGATGGGTGTAGATGAACGAATATTGGCTTGACCAGAACAGCAGGTTTCGCTTTAATTCGTATAAATTGGACTGACCACACGCCAGCAAAGGTCGGCCGCTGACAGGAGACGAAATGCCAGTGCCTCACGGTTCAACACACCTCGCGGCTGCCGACCGGGCTGCTCCGGGGCGGGAGATCCTGCGTCTCGAGGGCGTCGTGAAGCGATTTCCGGGGGTGCTTGCCCTCGACGGCATTCGTCTGGACCTTCGAGCGGGCGAGGTGCATGCGGTCTGCGGCGAGAACGGGGCGGGCAAATCGACGTTGATGAAGATCATCAGCGGTCAGTACCAGCCGGACGAAGGCGTCATCCGTTATCGCGACGCACCGGTGCGCTTCGCTTCGACATCGGAGGCGCAGGCCGCGGGCATCGCGATCATCCACCAGGAGTTGAACCTGGTTCCGCACTTGAGCGTGGCGGAAAATATCTACCTTGCTCGCGAGCCCAAGCGGGGCCCGTTCGTCGACACGCGCAAGCTCAACGTCGATGCCGTGCGCTGTTTGCAACGGATCGGTTTGGACGTCGCGCCCACCACCTTGGTGGGTACGCTGTCGATCGCGCAGCAACAGATGGTGGAAATCGCGAAGGCGCTTTCGTTCGATTCCAGCGTGCTGATCATGGACGAACCGACGTCGTCCCTGACAGAAACCGAAACAGCGCAGCTTTTTCGAATCATTCAAGAATTACGCGAGGCCGGCGTCGCGATTCTTTATATCTCGCATCGCCTCGACGAGATGGCGCAGATCGTGGATCGCGTGACGATCCTGCGCGATGGCCGGTATATCTCGACGGACGATTTTTCGGCATTGACCGTCGGCGACATCGTCGCGCGCATGGTCGGGCGGTCCCTCGACGACGCGTACCCCGCTCGGCAATCGGTGCCCACGGACGAAGTACTGCTCACCGCACGCGATTTGCGCCGCGAGGGCGTATTCGGTCCCGTCTCGTTCGAACTGCGGCGAGGGGAGATTCTCGGTTTCGCGGGCCTGATGGGTGCGGGCCGCACAGAGGTCGCCCGAGCGATTTTCGGCGCCGACCGGCTGGACGCGGGAACGATCGAGTTGCACGGCGGCCCAGTGGCGATCCGCTCGCCGCGAGAAGCGATTCGCCACGGCATCGCTTACCTGTCCGAGGACCGCAAGCAAGAAGGCCTCGCGCTCGGCATGTCCGTCGCCGCGAACATCACGCTGTCGAATGTGGACGGCATCTCCTCGCGCGCGGGCTTTTTACGCTTCGATCAGGAGGCCGAGATCGCGAGCCGGTATGTCCGCGATTTGGCCATTCGTACCCCGTCGGTGGCGCAGATCGTTCGCAACTTGTCGGGCGGCAACCAACAGAAGGTCGTCATCGGCAAATGGCTGTACCGCGGGTCGAAGATCTTGTTCTTCGACGAGCCCACGCGCGGCATCGACGTAGGCGCGAAGTTCGCTATCTACGGGCTGATGGATCGGCTTGCGGCAGATGGCGTGGGGGTCGTGCTGATCAGTTCGGAGTTGCCCGAATTGCTTGGCATGACCGATCGGATCGCCGTCTTTCACGAAGGCCGCATCACGGCCGTTCTCGAAACGAAAAATACGAGTCAGGAGGAGATTATGCATTTTGCTTCGGGGTGTGCCCATGCTTGAAATGACATCGGATCGTAGCCAAAGCGCCGATCGCTCGGCTGGGCAGCGACGCCGCGATCTCATTCAGAAGTTCGCAGCGCTTGGCAGTCTAGTCGCGCTCGTGATTGCGTTTTCGATCACCAGCTCCGCGTTCTTTTCGGTCGGCAATATGATGACCGTGAGCTTGCAAGTGACCTCGATCGCCTACCTGGGCGTTGCCGCCACCTGCGTGATCATCACGGGCGGCATCGATCTGTCGGTCGGCTCGGTGCTCGCGCTGGCGGGCGTCTCGGCCGCCTTGCTCGCCAAATCGGGGGTGCCCGTACCCGTGGCCATGCTCTGCGGCGTGCTTGTCGGCGCGGCATGCGGCTACGTGAACGGGATTTGCGTGACGCGGATGGGCTTGCCCCCGTTCATCGCCACGCTTGGCATGATGCTCGTCGCCCGAGGTCTCGCGCTGCAGATCACCGGGGCGCGGCCGGTTTCGGATTTGAGCAACGCGTTCGGCGTGCTCGGCAACGGCGCGTTGTTCCGCGTTTCGCACATCGGCGCGGACGGATTTCCCGATACGACCTTTCCGGGCATTCCGTATCCGGTCGTCATCATGGTCGTGTTTTTCATCGCGGGCGCGATTCTTTTATCGAAAACCGCGCTGGGCCGGCACATCTACGCGGTCGGCTCCAACCCGGAAGCGGCACGACTGTCCGGCGTCCATGTTCGACGCGTGACGATGTTCACGTATGTGCTTTCCGGCGCATTGGCCGGCGTGACGGGCTGCGTGCTGATGTCGCGTCTCGTCACCGGTCAGCCCAACGAAGGCGTCATGTACGAACTCGACGCGATCGCGAGCGCCGTCATCGGCGGAACGTCGCTGATGGGCGGCGTGGGCACGATTTCGGGCACGGCCATCGGCGCCTTCGTGATCGGGGTGCTGCGCAACGGCCTGAACATGAACGGGGTATCCAGTTTCATCCAGCAGATCATCATCGGCGTCGTGATTTTAGGCACCGTGTGGATCGATCAATTGCGAAGCAGGAAGCGTTAACCAAGCGTAGTTCAACCATGAAAAAAGAGGAGCGAGACATGCAGAGGCTTTCGATTTTTGCGGTATCGGCGATGTTGTGCGCGGCGTTCAGTACGGGCGCGTACGCCGCCGGCGGCGAGATCGCCGTGATCGTCAAGACGGTCAATTCGAATTATTGGCAAAACGTGCAGAAAGGCGCCAAGTCCGCGATGGGCGACGCCAAGGGCTACACGATGACCTTCCAAGGCCCGGCCGCCGAATCCGACATCGCGGACGAAGTGAACATGGTCGAGAACGCGGTCAATCGTCACGTCGCGGGCATCGTGCTCGCGCCGTCGGATCCCGACGCGCTCGTGCCGGCCATCAAGAAAGCGTGGGAGGCGCACATCCCCGTCGTGTTGATCGACTCGGCGTTGTCCGATGCGGGCAAGCAGTACTACCAGTCGTTCTTGTCGACCGATAACGAGAAGGCCGGCGAGCTTTGCGCGCAGGCGCTGATCGCGCGTGTCGGCCAGACCGGGAAGATCGCGCTCATGTCGTACGTGCCGGGCGCGGGGTCGGAAATCGGTCGTGTCGGCGGCTTCAAGAAGTACCTCGCGGCGCATTCGAAGCTGCAGATCGTGGGGCCGTACTACTCGCAATCGCAAATGGCGACGGCGCTCAACCAGACCACCGATGTGCTGTCGGCGAACCCAGATTTGAAGGGGATTTTCGGCGCGAACGAGCCTACGGCGATTGGGGTGGGACGCGCGCTCACGCAATCGGGCAAGGCAGGCAAAGTGGTGGCGATCGGGTTCGACGGCAATCAGGATCTGCAAAATTTCGTGCGCGATGGGACGATCCAAGGGATCGCCGTTCAAGGCTCTTACCAGATGGGATACAAGGGCATTCAGACGGTCGTGAACGTCATCGAACATAAGAAAGTGGCCAAGAACATCGACACGGGCGTCGTGATGGTCGACAAGCAAAACCTCGATTCGCCCGAGGCGAAGAACGTCCTTTACTGACGAAGCCGATGACCTGCGCCGATGCCGGCAGGCAATCGGCGCGGGACGTGCCTCGGTAATTTCAACGACCGATACCTTCTCGATTGCGCTTCTCGATGATCAACGCTCGTACTCTCCGCACCTTGCCGCGCAGTGGGCTCGAACTGACGGCCTTGGGCCTCGGCTGCTCGCAGCTCGGCGGCCTGTATCGTCCCATGTCGTGGGCCGATTCGGAGGCGCTCGTCGATGCGGCGTGGTCCGCCGGGCTGCGCTACTTCGACACCGCGCCGTACTACGGCTATACGCTCTCGGAGCGCCGCGTGGGACAGGCGCTCTCGATCCGCGCGCGCGACGCATTTTCCCTCAGCACGAAGGTGGGTCGTCTGATGCGGCCGGATGCCGGCGTGCGGCCCGGGGAGGACGGCTGGGCCGAGCCGTTGCCGTTTCGGCCGGTGTTCGACTACACCTACGACGGCATCATGCGCTCCTACGAGGATAGTCTGCAGCGGCTGGGAATGAGTCGCATCGACATTCTTTACGTTCACGACATCGGCGCGATGACGCACGGGCAGCGCCATCCGCACTTTTGGGCTCAGTTGACGGAAGGGGGCGGATTGCGCGCCTTGGCGCAACTGCGCGAGAGCGGTGCGGTGTCGGCCATCGGCCTTGGCGTCAACGAGTGGGAGATCGTCGTCGATGCGATGAAAGAGGCGCCGCTCGACGTCGTCATGCTCGCCGGACGCTACACGCTGCTCGAGCAAACCGCCCTGGAGCCGCTGCTCGACGCATGCGTGCGCGCGGAAACGGCGGTCGTGGCGGGTGGCGTGTTCAATTCCGGCGTGCTCGCCGGCAATGGCAAGTTCAACTATCAGGACGCGCCCGCCGACGTCGTCAAAAAAGTGCAGCGACTCACCGAACTATGCGCTCGCTTCGACGTCCCCCTGCCGGCGGCGGCGCTGCAATTCCCGCTGGCTCACCCGGCGGTCGTTTCGTGCGTGATCGGCGCGCGCAGCGTCGCGCAACTACAGCAGAACATCGCATGGCTCGAGCGGCCGATACCCGATCGGTATTGGCAAGCCTTGAGCGATGAAGGGCTGATCGCCGCCAACGCGCCTGTTCCCAGGGGGCAAGCGTGACACGGCGCATCGCCGCGTACCGGCTCGATTGGCGAGTTGGGCGCGGCCGACCTATTCAGCGGCAACGCATGCAGGTTTTATCGCGGGGGCGACCTTCTTCGCCACGCATGATTTGATCAAGAGGACATTCATATGCTTAGCGTGATTTGCGAATCACCCGGTGTGTTGCGCGCGCAGCAATCCCAGATGCCTACTCGAGCCGCCGGCGAGGTGTTGCTGCGCGTGTCGCGCGTGGGAATTTGCGGCACCGACCTGCACATTTTTACGGGAAATCAGCCTTACCTTCAGTATCCGCGCGTCATGGGGCATGAGTTCTCAGGCGTGGTGGTGGAGGCGGATTACGACTCGGGAGTCGATCGCGGCGACGGCGTCTACGTCATGCCGTATCTGTCCTGCGGCCGTTGCGTGGCATGCCGGCAAGGCAAGACCAACTGCTGCGTCGACATCAAGGTGCTGGGCGTGCATCGCGACGGTGCGCTGACCGAGTACCTCAGCGTACCCGCGCAGTTCGTTCACAAGGCCGAGGGCGTCACGCTCGATCAGGCCGCGATGCTCGAATTCTTGGCGATCGGGGCGCATGCGGTGCGGCGGGCGGACGTATCGGGCGATCAACGGGTGCTGGTCGTCGGGGCCGGTCCGATCGGCATGGCCGCCATGATTTTCGCCAAGCTGCGAGGCGCCAACGTGACATGCCTCGATACGCGCGCCGACCGGCTCGCGTTTTGCCAGTCTCAATTGAACGTCGACGCCGCCGTTGCCGTCGGCCCCGACGACACGGCGCAGCTCGCCTCGCTGACGAACAACGAGTTCTTCGACGTGGTGTTCGATGCGACGGGCAACATCGACGCCATGAACCGCGGGTTCGGCTTCGTCGCGCACGGCGGAAAGTACACGCTGATTTCGATCGTGCCGGGACAGGTGACTTTTTCGGATCCGGAGTTTCATAAGCGCGAGATGACGTTGCTCGCGAGCCGGAACGCCACCACCGCCGACTTCGAGACCGTGCTGGACGCCATGCGTTCGGGACGCATTCCCGATCAAGCGTTGAACACGCACCGCATGCGGCTCGCCGATGTTCCGGACGCGTTTCCGCGTCTGCTGGAGACGGGGCAGACCGTGGTCAAAGCCTTGGTGGAGTGCTGAGCCAATACCATGGGACGGTCAGGACAGCTAGCATGAGTGAACCCATCCTTCAGTTCGGTACGAGCCGGTTCTTGCTGGCGCACGTTGCGCTATTCGTATCGCAGGCGTTGGAGCGCGGCGACGCGATCGGCGGCATCAGCGTCGTGCAGACGACCGGCAATCCGGCCAGTCACGCGCGCGTCGCGGCGCTGTCGAAGCAAGGCAACTACCCGGTGCGCATTCGTGGGCGAGAACGGGATGCGGCCGTGGATTCGGTCGTCGTCTGCAACGCGATTCGTTCGGCTTGGATTGCCGACCGCGACTGGGCGAAGGTTCGCCGCGCCGCAGTCGAGGACGTGCGCGTCATCGTGTCGAATACCGGCGATACGGGCTATCGCCTGGACGAGCGAGACTCGCCGCTCATGCTCGAGA
The DNA here is from genome assembly GCA_035492395.1 of Trinickia sp. Lineage (GTDB taxonomy): Bacteria > Pseudomonadota > Gammaproteobacteria > Burkholderiales > Burkholderiaceae > Trinickia. The sequence goes on from DATJJH010000007.1 coordinate 7,173, forward strand.
AAGGCGCGGCGGCGCCACGCAGCTATCCCGCGAAGCTGCTCGCGTTGCTTCATTCGCGTTGGCAAGAGCGCCCCGGTGAAGGGGTGTCGATCTTCCCGTGCGAATTGGTGGAGAACAACGGCGATACCCTGCGAGAGATCGTGCTCGGATTGGCGACCCAATGGTCGTTGCCGGAGCCGTTCGTCGAATACCTGCGGCAGCAATGCGTTTGGGTCAATTCCCTCGTCGACCGGATCGTATCCGAGCCGATCGATCCGGTGGGCGCGGTGGCGGAGCCGTATGCGCTGTGGGCGATCGAACGACGCACGGGTATGGCGCTGCCCTGCACACACGAGAACATCGTTCTGACGGACGACTTGCGAAGCTACGAGCGGTTGAAGCTTTTTTTCCTCAATCTCGGCCACAGTTGGCTTGCCGAGCAGTGGCTGACCGAACAGCGCTCGCCAGCAGAAACGGTGCTCGATGCGATGGAAGACACGCGCGTGCGGGCCGAACTCGAAGCCGTGTGGCAAGAGGAAGTGCTGCCGGTCTTCGAAGCGATGAATATGCGCGCGCGAGCCGAGGACTACATGGCCAGCGTCCGCGAGCGGTTCGGCAATCCCTATCTCCATCACCGAATAGCGGACATCGCCCAAAACCATGTGGCGAAGGTCAAAAGGCGGATATCGCCGCTGATCGAGCTCGCGGATTCCTTGTCGAAGCCGGTCGCGCAGCCGCGCTTGCGGGGCCTGCTCGCCAAACCCGGCCTCATCTGAAACGGGGAGCGCGCTTGGCATCGATCGTGTGTTGAGCATCGGACAGCGGCCGTCGTCACGCAGGCCGCAATCATGGAGTGGGAGGGGATCGTGGGTCGTTATACGCAGTCGTTGAAGGCGACAAGACCGGGGCAAGCATCGACGAACAGCGTGGCGGTCGTACCGCTGCCGGGCACGTCGATCGCAGAGGTTCCGCTGACGCATCTGGAGCGGGGTCTTCTGAGAGAGGCGCTTCGCTTGCTGGCCGATACCCGCGCCAGGGCGCTCGAATTGACGACGGAACTGAGTCGACGGCGAGGCATTGCGGCGCCCGATGTTCACGACTTTCAGTTGCCCACGATCGTCGATCTTCAACGGCGGTTCTGCGGGCACGAATCCCCCGCCGCCGAATAGCCGGCCATTTACGATAACGAGCAGCCATGCGCTACTGTCTTGCACTCGATTTGAAAGACGATCCCGAACTCATCGCTCGCTACGAGCAGTTCCATCGCGAGGTTTGGCCGGAGGTCATTCGCCATATACGCGAGCACGGGGTCTCGAACATGGAGATCTACCGCCTAGGTACGCGTTTGTTCATGATCATGGAGACGGACGACGCGGTGTACGACGCGGACCGCATGGCCCAAGGCGCATCGACCAATCCGGCGGTTCAAGAGTGGGAAACGTTGATGTGGGAATTTCAAGCGCCGACGCCTTGGACGCCGGCCGGCGAAAAGTGGGTGCCGATGGATCGAATATTCGATTTGCGGCAGTGTTAGCCTAGCCGTTCAATTTCCCGAGCATGATGTCCGTGATGTGACGACCGGCGACCGCGCCCGCGACCTATTCGGGGCGGGGCGCCGTTTGCGGTTCATTGTCGAGTGCCCTAAACTAGCCGCCTAAGGAGACCAGGAGCGGCGCGGGCCCTCTCCAAGAAAACAACGTCATCCGGGGAACGAAATGACGCTAGCAGCGACGGTCAACGCTTTTTTCCATTCCAATGTGACAACGTTCAAACGGGTTGCGATCGCGGGCGCGCAACTCTCCGCTGACGGCAGAGATTACCTGCTGGAGGACGGTTGCATCTACGAAAACGAATTCGACCTTGTCGCCACGCGAGACGAGTTTGTGGATCACGCGGCCCGGATCGATCACCTCAATCAAGGCGTGGGCACGCATCGCAATGTCATGAACGACCCGGAATGGCGCACGTTCTACGACGTCGGGCCACGCAATTTCTTTCATGTGACCACGGCGCATCCCGCCGGGACGCAGGTTCCGATGGCCTCCGCTCCCTGCTCCGGGTGTGGCATCTGCCTACCGCTCGAGCAGTTGCAGATCGATCACCTTCATCCGCAAGACGGAAGCGCCGTACCGCCCATTCTCAAGGTCTTTCGTAGTCTCGGGCTAACCGTGAGCGGACCGAAGGGGCCCCTCGGCGCGGCCGTGCGCGCGAATCATCTCGCGGGAGGCAACAACGCAACGGGAGGCGCCGGCAATCCAAAATTGGCCAAAGGCAGACTAGCCGTGCTCGTGCGAGGTCCTAGATATGTTGGCCCGCAGGCCCCGTTTGCGAAACAAAGTAGACTCGATCGGCACACCACCTCCGAGGCGGGCAACGCGCTTTTGAGCGTGTTTTGGCGTCTCAACGCAATGCCGGCCTTGGAGAACGCTTGCCGCAATTCTCTCGTCAACCTGCGGCCGTTGTGCGGCGTCTGCAATCGGCATAAGTGGAACACGCCGCGTGTTTTCAGCTGACCCCTTGGCGCTGACGGAGGGCCTTCTGCGTCAACGACCCTTTGCACCGTGAGCCGGTATCGGCGGCTCGCTTACCCCTCGCCGTCGAGCGCCCGGTGGAGTAGGATGGTTCGCGGATGGGGAAATATCGGTGAAGGGGGCGCGCAATGAACTCGATTTCCGGACATCACGTCGCATCGACCTCGACCGTGGAGGCCATGGCAACGTTGTCGGAGTACTTGGAGTTCGCTCTGGACAAAGGCGGCCACCTGGTGATGGTGAAGAACCGAACGAGCGGCGCCAGCACGTTATATGTCGGCGATATCGCCGCCTCGGACGAGAAGCTTCCGAGTTGCGGCAAGATTCGGAACGACATTGCCGACGCCATCCTCGAAATCACCGTATCGGGTTTCAACGAACTGAATATCAACGGAGAAGCGTATCGATTCATGCGCTTCTTCACCGAGGTTGGGAACGAAGGGGCGGTGGTGTTCGCGGCTGTTTGAGTTTGCCTTCTCTCGAGCCGGCATGCGCACCACCGAACGCTTGATTATTGTCGCTTTGCGCGGTAATCGGCGCGATCAAACATAAAGCCCCATGCTCGACATGCTGGCCGTGAGTTGTCGCACGGAAATGTCGATCGCTTGCTGGCCGCCGCCGCGAATCGGCAGCAATACTGTTGGAACCCCACCCAGCTTCGTGGGCTGAAAGCCGATGTCGATCAGCGACTGTTTGAGCGCCGTGTAGAACTCGGCTTTCTTGTAGTCCTGAATGACTGCGTGCGTATCGATGCCCTGATTCTCGAAGACCCACGCGTACAGGTGCGGCAGCGTGCGCTTGAATACGCGGCGGTGATGTTCGTTGATGAAAAAGTCGGAAAACTTGACGTACTGATCGACGCGATTATTAAGGAAATCCCGAGTTTTGCGCGCCCCAAGAACGGCTTGGGCAAACCCAGGGCTCGTCTTTTTATAGCCGGGCATCTTCGCTTTCATTTTCGCGTACAGATTGCATTGCTCCAGCTCGTTGTAATGTGGCGAGGGAGGAGCGGTAAAGCGCGTGCCGAAGTGGTCGAGAAAATTCCAGGCGAGAAACCACGCCATTTGCGCCGCTTCGCCCAGTTCCTTTTTTACGCTTTTATCTAGGTTAACCTGTCCGCTATGGTTGCCAGGAAATGGCACGTAAATTGCATTGGTGTTTGAATTGGTGAACGTCACGCGTTTGGCGTCCTGCGGCTTGAAGAAACCGCGTGTCTCGTGCATCGACAGGACAGCCAAATAATTTTTGACGTTGCCGCGAATGGTGCTCGCATCGTCGTCGCTCTTGTTTCCGATCCCCGCCACCGGGTCGACCGCGAAGATATTGACCGCGATGTCCGGAAAAATCTCTCGCAGCTTGTAGGCAAGCTTCGTGCAAGTGACCGCACCGCGGCTCCAGCCGAGCATGTTGACCGTCCGCGGCGCGGGGTTGAGCCCCGCGATGGTCGCGACGGCGTGCATGACGTTATCGTCCCAGCCGGCGCCGGTCATGATGCCGGTGGCCTTCCAGTTGTGATGGGTGTGTCCCATTTCCTTGTTGCCGAAGAACGACTTGGCTTGCTTGTCGCGCGTAAACGGGTTGAATTGCCCCGGAATCGGGGCCGTCGTGGGGCTGCTGCCGGGACCGTCGCAGATGAGGAAATCCCGGTACTCGACGCCGGCTGCAACGCGGCCGAATTCGGCGACGATTTCCCCTTGACCGTCGCGGCTGGCGCAAGTCCCATGGTTGAAAACGGTGAATACGGGGGGAGTAAATGCGGGCATGAAGTATCCACCTTCAATTAGAAAATCGCGGCTTGTTCAGGGTTTTCCTGAATCAAAAGGCAGGGAGCGCCAGCGTGAGATCACAGCATAACAGCGCCATTGCAACTGTTGCAATGGCGCGAAGAATGCTTAGCCGGGATTGGAACCGATGCCACTCGCCGGGCGCTTCCATCTTTACAGTGGCTAGTCATTCATCATACTAATGAAAAGACCGCAAGCCATTGAGGCGGCGGGGTGCGCGATATGGAGCCAAATTTGGAGTGGCAATTAGGGTTTCTGCTTAAAGCGAGGCGGCGGAGGTGCGCTTTCATTACGTTTGCATATTCGTGTGCTTGCGCGGTTGAGCCCTACATTGAAATTCGAAAATATGTACGGCAGCTAACACTTTTTAACGTTTGTATGCTAGAGTCCCGCCACAAAGAGGCCTGAAAGAATTCAGTCAAACGTTGCGGACCACAACCTTTTCAACCCACACACAGGACAACCCACGGATAGTCGAACATCGACCGTTTGAGTGAGTCATCACGGGGTACGTGCGGCATCGACCGATGCTTGCGCTTGCCTCGACAGTGAAGCGGTGTGCGGTCGGGGGGGCGTGCCGGTTCATTGTCATTGCTGGGCAGCGGCACCGCGCAACGGCTTTTTGGCTTGCCACGCGTCGCGCGCTCGCTCGGCGTCTCAGGGGTAATGTGATCGCCCCGCTTCGAAGTACCCGCCCCCCTACGAATCCGAATCATTTCATCGCGAAGTGCCGCGCATGCGGCTATGTCGATTGCACGTTTGTGTTTTTAGTCCGGAGGGGACCATGTCCAATAGTTTGCAGAAATGGGTCGGGCGCAATCGTCCGCCGCGCGTTCAGATCACCTATGACGTCGAGATCGGCGACGCGGTGGAAAAGCGCGAGTTGCCGATGGTCGTCGGCTTGCTCGCCGATCTTTCGGGGCAGCCGGCCACGCCGCTTCCCAAGTTGAAGGAGCGCCGCTTCGTCGAGATCGATCGCGACAATTTCGACGAGATCATGGGCAAGGTGGCCCCGCGTCTGGATCTGTCGGTGCCGGACACGATGAAGGGCGAGGGCAACCTCAAGGTCGAACTCAAGTTCAATCAGTTCTCGGATTTCCATCCGGAAAGCATCGTGCGCCAAGTGCCGCGCCTCGCGAAGTTGCTCGAAGCACGTCAGCAGCTGCGCGACCTGCTCGGCAAGCTCGACGGCAACGACGAACTGGATTCCATCCTCGAGCGCATCGTTCAGAACTCCGAAGAGCTCAAGAAGGTGCAGAGCGAAGCGAACGCCGGCGGCGCAGCCGCCGCGGCCGAGCCGGCAGCCGAAGGCGCCCCGGCCGAGTGAGCGGCGCGACGCGCTCGCGCGTGCGCAGTCGCTGATGCAACGAACTGACAAAGGACTACCAGATGGAAACGAATTCCGCCGCCGAATCGTCGGCCGCCGGCGCCACGACGAACGCCGATCTCACGCTGCTCGACCGTATCGTGCTCGAAGGCAACATGGCCGTCGAGCCCTCGCAAGGCGTCTACGCCAAGAAGCTGATCGGTCAGCTCGCGTCGCAGATCCTCGACGAAGGCATGCGCACGAGCCCGGACAAGGGCGTGGTCGCGATGATCAACGAGCGCGTCGCCGAGATCGACAAGCTGCTCACGGATCAGCTCAACGCCATCATGCACGATGAGGATTTCCAGGCGCTCGAAGCGTCGTGGACGGGCCTGCACGACATGGTCTACGGCACCGAGACGAGCACGCGCCTGAAGCTGCGCCTGCTCAACGTGACGAAGAAGGAACTGCTCAAGGACTTGGAGACGGCTGTCGATCACGACATGAGCCTGCTCTTCAAGAAGGTCTATGAAGAGGAATACGGCACGTTCGGCGGCTACCCCTACTCGCTGCTGATCGGCGATTACACGTTCGGCCGTCATCCGCAAGACATCGCGCTGCTCGAGCGCATCTCGAAGGTGGCCGCCGCCGCGCACGCGCCGTTCATCGCCGCTGCCGCTCCGAGCCTGTTCGATCTGAAGTCGTTCACGGAGCTGGGCGTCACGCGCGATTTGTCGAAGATCTTCGAAAGCGCCGAACTCACGACGTGGCGCAGCTTCCGCGCCTCCGAGGATTCGAGGTACGTGTCGCTCGTGCTGCCGAGCTATGCGGCGCGCTTGCCCTACGGCGCGAAGACGAAGCCGGTCGAGACGTTCAACTTCGAAGAAGACGTCGACGGCACGGATCACAGCAAGTATCTGTGGGCGAATTCGGCCTATCAAATGGGCCTGCGCGTCACCGATGCATTCGCCAAGTACAGCTGGTCCACGGCCATCCGCGGCGTGGAAGGCGGCGGTAAGGTTGAAGGCATCGCCGCGCATGCGTACAAGACGTCGGAAGGCGACGTCGCGCTCAAGTGCCCGACCGAAGTGACGATCACGGATCGTCGCGAGAAGGAGCTCAGCGATCTGGGCTTCATCGCGCTCGTCAACTCGAAGGGCTCCGACTTCGCGGCCTTCTTCGGCGGTCAAACGACCAACAAGCCGGCGCTGTACAACAAGGATGAAGCGAACGCGAACGCGCAGCTGTCTGCTCGTCTGCCGTACGTGCTGGCCGCGTCGCGCTTCGCGCACTACCTGAAGGTCATCATGCGCGACAAGGTCGGCAGCTTCCAGACGCGCGGCGGCATCGAGTCGTATTTGAACAACTGGATCTCCGATTACGTGCTGATCAACCCGTCTGCGTCGCAGGAGCAGAAGGCGCGCTTCCCGCTCGGCGAGGCACGCGTGGACGTGACGGAAGTGCCCGGAAAGCCCGGCTCGTATCGCGCGACCTGCTTCATCAAGCCGCACTTCCAAATGGAAGACCTGACGGCTTCGATCCGGCTCGTGGCCGATCTGCCGGCGGCCGCCGCCTAACGGAACGACGCGCTAGCGACGCATGACCTAAGCGGCGAGCGCGCGAGCGCCGCCGCCTTTTTCGCCATCTACCGAATCGGAATACTCATGGATACAGTCATCCTGCAGTTCAAGGACATCAAGGGCAACTCGCTGATCGACGGCTACGCCGACGGCATCGTCCTCTATTCGTTCAGCCATAGCGTCGCCATGCCGATGAACTCGGACACGGCGAACACCGAGCGGACGATGGGCCGCCCGACCTTCAGCGAATTTTCGATTACGAAGGCCACCGATCAGGCGACGCCAGCCCTGTACGCGGCCTGCGCCGCGGGCACGAAGCTCGGCGACGCGACGATTTCGGTCGGTCGTAACGAAGGCGGCAAGTTCATGCTGCTGATGAAGTACGTGCTGAGCAATTCGATGATTTCGCACATCAGCACGGGCGGCGGCAGCTCGGAGATGTCGGATTCGGTCACGATCCACTTCACGCAAATGACGTCGCAGTACACGCAGCAAAACACCGACTCGACGAAGAAGGGCAATGCGTCCTTCGGCTGGGATCTCGCCGCGAACAAGGCAGTCACGGTCTCGTAATGTCGTTCACGCGGTGCGCCGCCTGACGGGGGCGCACCCGAAAGTTTCAGGTTCTACGCTTACGTTATGTCGACCATGCGCCAGGGTTATCCGATGCCGCTGTTCGAGCGTCTCGTCGAGGACACCGACGCCTGGCTCGAAGGCGAGAGTGCGCTTCGGGACTCGGTGGCGCGCGAACTGTCGCGCCTCTTGAACGCGCGCTCGCGGTTGACGATGGCCGAGTTCGCGCGCAGCGATTGCGGCGTGCTCGACTACGGCGTACCCGATTTCTCGGAGCGCTCGTTGCGCTCCGGCGCCGATCGCGAAGCGATCCTCGCGGCCGTGCGTCGCGCGATTGCCTTGTTCGAACCGCGGCTCGCCAACGTCGCCGTTAAATTCGACTCGAGCGGCGAGACGAGCCGCGATGCGATGCTCGTCGTCGAAGGCGACATTCGCGTCGAGCGGTCGGTCGAACATGTATTTTTCAAATTGGCGCCCGGTGCCGGCGCAACTCCGGACGATCCGGACGGATGCTGACCGACATGGCGCCAGACGACATTCTCCAGTACTACAAGCGCGAGCTGTCCTACCTGCGCGTGCAAGGCGCGGATTTCGCCCAGCGCTATCCGAAGGTCGCCGCGCGCCTCGCGCTGCACGGCACGGAATCGCTCGATCCGCACACCGAGCGGCTAATCGAAGCGACCGCGTTTCTCGCGGCGCGCGTGCATCGCGATCTCGATCAGGCCTTTCCGCACATTGCCTCGGCGCTGCTCGAGAACGTTTGCCCGTCGCTCGCGCAGAGCGTGCCGGCGATGACGATCGCTCAGTTCGATCTCGATCCCACGCAAGGCAAGGTGACGGCCGGCTTTCTCGTGCCGCGCCATACCGGGTTGTCGGCGCTGACGGAAAGCGGCGATGCATGCCGTTTCCGTACCGCGTGGGACACCGTCTTGTGGCCGCTCGTCATCGGCGATGCGCGCTTTTGCGACGATTCGACACTGCGCTTGCGGCTCGATTGCGAGCCGGGCGTCGATTTCTCCGAACTCGAAATTCGCAAGCTCCGGCTGCATTTGCACGGCGACTGGATGATCACGATGCCGCTGTACGAGCTGCTCGTATCGGGCGTCGTCGGCGTTTCGCTAGCGCCGCCGGGCGCGCCGCTCGTGCGCCTCGGGCAATCGGCCTGGCGGGAAGTGGGGTACGGCGAAGACGATCGCGTGCTGCCCGCGCCTGCACACGCACACCCGGCCTATGGCCTGCTGCAGGAATACTTCGCGTTCGCGCGCAAGTTTCACTTCTTCGACTTGGAAGCGCCGGCCGGCGCATTCGGCAGCGGCCGCAGCTGCGAAATCGTCCTGCATCTGGACCGTATGCCGCGCGCGCTCGCGCATATCGGCGCGCAGCATTTTCGCCTTGGCTGTACGCCTATCGTCAATCTGTTCGCGCAGACGACCGAACCGATCGTGGTGGACGGGCGGCGCTACGAGCACCGTCTCGTCGCCGAACAGAAGCGCGAAGCGATCACGGAGATCCATTCGATCGTATCGGTCATCGCCTCCGATCCGGTTGCGGACCGTGCAATCGAGCTGCCCGGCTACACGGCGGTCGACCGCATGGATGCGGCGGGCGGGGCCAACCCGTCCACGTTTTGGTTCGCCCGGCGCGAGCACAGCGTGCGCGGCAACGTGCCGGGCGTCGACACGTATTTGAGCTTTGTCGATGCGGGCCGCAACTTCGTCGATCCGGCCACGCCGGTCGTCTATGCGAACGTGCTCTGCACGAACCGGCGTCTTGCCGAGCATGTGCCCATTGGCGCGCGGATGATCGTCGAGCGCGTGTCGCGCAATACGCGCGTGCGCTGCCTCTACGAGCCGACGGCGCCGCGCGATCCGGCGCTCGGCAGCGAAACGCTGTGGCGGCTCGTGTCGCTGCTCACGCGCAACTATCACTCCTTGGTCAGCGGCCCGAACGGCAAGCGCGAGCTGCAGGAGATGCTGATGCTGTTCGCCTCCGACGGCCTGCGCGAACAAGACCAGATACGGGGCATCAGCCGCATCGGGGCGCGCCACGTCACCGCGCACGTGGGCACGGATGCGTGGCGCGGGTACTGCCGCGGCACCGAGATCAATATCGAATTCGATGCGGACGCGTTCGTGGGCAGCTCGCCCTTATTGATGGCCGCCGTGCTCGCACGCTTCTTCGCGATGTGCACGTCGGTCAACTCCTTCGTCCGGCTCGTGGTTTGCCGTGGAGATGAGATATGGAAGCAATGGGAACCGATGACCGGTTGCCAGCAGCTGCTCTGATCGCGCGGCTTCTCGCTCATCCTCACGGCTTCGACTTGTTCCAGGCGATTCATTTGCTGGAACAGGCGCAGCCTTGGGCTCGACCGCTCGGAACCGGCGACGGCACGCAAGAGGCGGTGCGCTTCACGGGCCATGTATCGCTCGCGTTCGAGCCGAGCGATATTCGCAACGTGCGCACAGTGGACGCGGGCGAGACGCGCGCGACCTATACCGTCAGCACCGCGGCGATGACGCTTGCGGGTGCGAGCGGGCCGCTGCCGCTCCCGTTCACGGAATGGCTGCTCAGCCGGCGCGCGGCGCGGGAGACGGCGATGTCGGATTTTCTCGACATCTTCAATCATCGGTTCCTGTCGTTTCTGTACCGCGGCCGCCAGAAGCATGCGCCCGGGCTCAATGGGCGCGCGCCGGACGATGCGGCGTTGACGGCATGCCTCGATGCCCTCGGCAACCTCGGCTTGCGCGCCGGAGAGCGGGGCCCCGGCGGCGCGCGACGCTGGCTGCGGCACGCCGGTTTGCTCGGCGGCGCGCCGCGTTCGATGACGGGTTTGCTCGCGATGCTGTCGGACCGCCTAGGCGTCGCGGTGCGGGGCGCGCAGTTCGTCGGCGGTTGGCGCGAACTCGACGCGCGCGATTCGGCGCGCCTGAGGGGGCGTGGGCTGGGGGCTTCGCGTCTGAACGGCAGGGCGGTCGTTGGCCGGCGCTGCTGGGATCAGGCGGCGGGCGTGCGCATCGAGTTCGTCGATCTGCGGCAGGACCGATTCGAGGCGTTGCTGCCGGGCGGCGCACTGCACGAGCTGACTGCATGGCTCGTGCAGTCGTATTTGGAACAGGATCTCGAGGTCCACGTCGTGTTGAGGCCCGCACCCCGCAAAGCCGCTTGCTCGGTGGGCGGCGCCGGCGCGGTGAGGCTCGGCTGGACGTCGTGGCTTGGAGCGGCGCCGGCGGCGCCCGGAGCACATACGGCGAATACGGACACCACGGCTGCCAAGCCGTTGGCGCCCGCCCGATTCACCCTGCGCATGCCGCCGGCCGCGGCGGCATGGCGCCCATCGAACGCATAAACCGGCCGATCATGGAAATTGACATTCGCACTTTGGTGAGCCGGCTCGATCCGGCGTGCAAGCATGCGATGGAGCTTGCCGCGCAGCTGTGCGTGCGATTGACGCACTACAACGTGGACGTCGAGCACTTTCTGCTGCAACTCATCGAATCGGACGCCCCCGATTTACGCGCCATCCTCGAACACTTCGAGATCGCCTCGGCCGACGTCAGTGCGCAACTCCAAAAGGCCGTCGACCAATTCAAGCGCGGCAACGGTCGTACGCCGGCGCTGTCGCCGAATTTTTCTCGCCTGTTTCAAGAAGCGTGGCTGTTGAGTTCGATGCTGCTCGGGCAGCAGCAGATTCGCTCCGGTACGGTTTTGCTCGCGTTGCTCGAAGTCGATAGCCTGCGCGGGTTGGTGCTGGATTCGGCTCCTTCGCTGCTGAAGATTCCGCGCGCCACGCTGCGCGATTCGCTGGCCGCCGTGCTCGCTTCGTCCAGCGAGGACGGCGGGCAGTCGGCGGCGCCGGCGGGTTCCCCTGCGACGGGCGGCGGTGCGTCTTCCGGCAAAACGCTGCTGCCGGCGATGCCGTCGACTGTCGGCAGCGGGCCCGGCGGTTCCGCGCTCGGGCAGTACACGGTCGATCTGACCGAGCTGGCTCGCGAGGGCGCAATCGATCCGATATGCGGGCGCGATCTGGAGATTCGCCAACTGATCGACGTGCTGTTGCGGCGCCGGCAAAACAATCCGATCCTCACGGGCGAAGCCGGCGTGGGCAAGACCGCCGTCGTCGAGGGCTTCGCTCAACGTATCGTGCTTGGCCAAGTGCCGCCCGCGCTGCTGAACGTCACGGTCCGCTCGCTCGATCTCGCGTTGCTGCAAGCAGGCGCGGGCGTGAAGGGCGAGTTCGAGAATCGGCTGAAATCGGTTATCGCCGAAGTGAAGGCGTCGCCCGTGCCGGTGATTTTGTTCATCGACGAAGCGCATCAGCTGATCGGGGCCGGCGGCAGCGAGGGCCAGGGCGACGCGGCCAACTTGCTCAAGCCCGCGCTCGCCCGCGGCGAGTTGCGCACGATCGCGGCCACCACGTGGGCCGAGTACAAGAAGTACGTGGAGCGCGATCCGGCGCTCGCGCGCCGCTTCCAAGTCGTCAAGGTGGATGAGCCCAGCGAGGCGGTCGCCATCGAGATGCTGCGCGGCATGGTGCCCAAGCTCGCGCATCATCACGGCGTCGAGATCATCGACGAAGCCGTGCGCGACGCCGTGAAGCTGTCGCATCGCTACATTTCCGGACGGCAATTGCCGGACAAGGCGATCAGCGTGCTCGACACGGCGTGCGCGCGCGTGGCCATCGGGCAAAGCGGCGTGCCGGAAGACATCGAGGCGCTGGGCCGCGCGCTCGAATCGGGCGAAAACCAATTGCGCATCCTGCGCCACGAGGCTGCGACGGGGAGCGATCACGCCGATGCCATCGCCGCATTGACCAAACAGCTCGACGACCAGCGCACCAAGCATGCACGCTTGACCGACAAGCTCGCGACCGAGCAACGCGCCGTGGACGAGATCCTCGCTTGGCGGCGCAAGATCGCGCAGCAGGTAGAGGCACAGGCGCCCGCGGAGGAGGGCGAGGACGCCGAGTCGCTGCTCGCCAATCTGGGCCGCCTCGAAAAGGGTTTGGAAGCGGTCCAGAACGACGAGCCGATGGTGCCGGTGTACGTCGATTCGGCGATGGTGGCCGAGGTCATTTCGGGCTGGACCGGCATTCCGGTCGGCCGGATGTTGGCCGACGAACTGCACACGGTGCTCTATCTGCACGACAAGCTGGCCGAGCGCGTCGTGGGCCAAGACGAGGCGCTCGACGCCATCGCGCGGCGCGTGCGCACGTTCCGGGCCGACTTGGACGATCCGGGCAAACCCGTCGGCGTGTTCTTGCTGGTCGGTCCGAGCGGCGTCGGCAAGACCGAAACCGCCGCCGCGCTGGCGGACACGCTCTACGGCGGCGAACGCAACATGATCACCGTGAACATGTCGGAGTTCCAAGAAGCGCATAGCGTGTCGGGGCTGAAGGGTGCGCCTCCGGGGTATGTCGGCTATGGGCGCGGTGGGGTGCTGACCGAAGCGGTGCGACGCCGCCCGTATAGCGTCGTGCTGCTCGACGAAATGGAAAAGGCCCACCCGGACGTACTCGAGCTGTTCTTCCAGGTATTCGACAAGGGGATCATGGAAGACGGCGAAGGCGTGCCGATCGACTTCAAGAACACGTTGATCCTGCTCACCTCGAACGCCGCGCAGGAAGTGATCACCGAAGCGAGCCAGGGCGGGCGCCGCCCGCCGCCCGAGGAGTTGATCGAGCGCCTGCGTCCGGCGCTGCTGCGCCAGTTCAGCCCGGCGTTCCTCGGCCGGCTCGCGCTCGTGCCGTACTACCATCTGGGCGACGCCCAGATCGCCGCGATCGTGAACCTCAAGCTGAACCGGCTTGCGGAGCGCTTTTCGCGCAACCATCACGCCACGTTGACGTGGGACGACGATTTCGCGCGCACGATCACCGAACGCTGCAAGGAAGTGGATAGCGGGGCGCGCAACGTGGATCACATTCTCACGCACATCGTGCTGCCCGAACTCGCGCGCGAGGTGCTCGAGCGGATTTCCGTGGCCGAGCCGTTCTCCGCCGTGCACGTGAAGTTCACGCCCACGGGCGGCCTGGCGTTCAGCTTCGCCGCGGGCGACGGAGTCTGATATGCCGGCATCGACAACGGTCCAAACCGGCAGCTTTCTTTCGGTCAGCACGCCGTTCGGCGAGAACGTGCTGCTGCTGGAAGGCTTTTCGGGCCGTGAAGCGATCTCCGAGCTCTTCCATTTCGAGCTGCGCATGCGCTCGACCAACGAGGCGCTGTCGCCGGCGTCGATCGTTGGAAAAACCGCGACCGTGACGCTGCAGACGCTAGGCGGATCGCCCCGCTATTTCAGCGGCATCGTGACGCGCTTCGCGCAGGTCGGCGCGGATGCCGCGTACGGATACTATTCGGCGGCCCTCGCGCCGAGTCTGTGGCTCGCCACGCTCGGCAGCGATCGCGTGATCTATCAGAGCTTGAGCACGCTCGACATCATTCAGAAGGTGCTGTCGCCGTTCAACGTCACGATCAAGCAGAGCACGACGGGCACGTACGCAGCGCGCGAGTACTGCGTGCAGTACGACGAGAGCCCGTTCCAGTTCATCTCGCGGCTCATGGAAGAGGACGGCATCTTCTACTTTTTCACGTTCGCCAACGGCAGCCATACGATGGTGCTCGCCGACAGCCCGTCGGCGCACGAGGCGATGACCGCGCCGTCGACGCTGTGGTTCTCGAGCGATTCGGTGGCGCACAGCCCGGCGGAGCGCGTGAGCGATTTCGAACTCGTCACGGGGCTGACGGAACGCACGCATATCGTGGCCGATTACGACTACACGTCGGCCGCCGTTTCATCGGCGACGTCTGCCGCGACGAGCGGCGTGACCAACGGGACGCGGTATATCTTCCCGGGCCGCTACCCGACGACGACGAACGGCACCCAGACCGCGAACTTGCGGCTCGCCGCGCAGCAGGTCGGCCAGCAGACCGGCCTTGGTGCAAGCGCTTGCTATGCGCTCACGGCCGGCTCGACCTTTACGCTCGGCGGACATGCCAACAGCACCGTCAATGCGAACTACGTCGTGCGCTCGGTCGAGCACAGCGCGGCGAACGAGGTCTACACGAACAAGTTTGCCGTATTTCCTTCGTCGGTGCCGTTCCGTCCGCCGCTCGTCACGCCGCGGCCCGTCGTAGCGGGCAATCACACGGCGGTCGTTTCGGGTTCGACGGGCGAGGAAATCTGGACCGATTCCTTCGGACGCATCAAGGTCAAGTTTCATTGGGATCGCTCCACGACTCAGAACGAAAACACCTCGTGCTGGGTGCGCGTGGCGCAGACCGTGGCGGGCAACGGGTGGGGACACTTTTTCCTTCCGCGCGTGGGGCAAGAGGTCATCGTGAGCTACGTCGACGGCGATCCGGACCGCCCACTCGTGACCGGCAGCGTCTACAACGAATCGAGCACGCTGCCCTATGCGCAGCCTTCGATGCAGACGCGCAGCACGATCATGTCGCGCTCGTCCAAAGGCGGCAGCGCGGGCAATGAAATCCGCATGGAGGACAAGACCGGCAGCGAAGAGCTTTACCTGCACGCGCAGAAGGATATGAACGTTTCGATCGAGAACGCGCTTGCCACCACCGTGATCGCCGGCAACGAGACCCACACGATCCAGAAGGGCGACCGGACCGTCGATGTGCAGACGGGGAAGGAAACCCACACGGTCAAGGGCACGCGCTCGCTCGACGTGACCGGCGACGAGACGCATACGAACCATGCGAAGTTCACGCACAACGTGACGGGAGACTACACGCTGAAGGTAAGCGGGAATCTGACGATCGACGTCAGCGGTTCGATCACGTTCAAGTCGGGTACGTCGCTCACTTCGCAGGCCGGAACATCCCTCACGAATCAGGCCGGCACCACGCTCGAGACCAAGGCGGGCACGACGCTGACGCTCGAGGGCCTGGAGGTGCAGGGCAAGGCGTCGGCGGCCGCGACGGTCGATGGCGGCGGGATGCTGACCCTCAAGGGCGGCCTCGTGAAGATCAATTGACGCCGCCTACTCGATAAAAGACCGCCATGACCGATGCCAAGCCCACGAGTTCTCCGCTTTCCCCGGCCCCGCCGGCGGGGGCGGCCGCTCGCGCCGTCGTCGAGCAGCGCGATCCGAGCGGCGCGGTGATCGCGCGCACGACGATGGCGGGTGGGGTGCCGGACGGGGCCATGACGCGCTGTACGCCGGACGGCAGGCCGACGTTAGAAGCGCACTACGCGCACGGCGCGCTGTCGGGGCCGATGCGCGCGTTCGACCCCCCGGGCGTGCCCGTGAAAGAGGCGCACTACGTCGAGGGCAAGGAACACGGCGTGACGACGCTGTATCAGGATGGTCGCGTCGCGGCTCGGCAGCGCTTCGTGGCCGGGGTGCTGCAGGGCGAAAGCGTGTCGTACGCGCCTTCGGGGCAGGTCAGCTCGCGGCTGCCCTACGTGGCCGGCAAGCTGGACGGCGAAGCCGTCTATCTGCACGAAGGCGTTGTCGTGCGGCGTGTGCGATACCGCGCGGGCGTGCTCGAGGGCGAGACGCGCGAGTATGCCGCCGACGGTGCACTGGTGCAGAGCCTTCCGTATCAGGGCGGCTTGCTGCACGGGACGGCGCGGCGCTTTTACGCCGACGGCCAGGTGATGGCCGAGCGCCGCTACGCGAAGGGCAAGCCGCAGGAGGCATGGCGCAGCGTGGATGCACCCGTCGCCGGTGCGGCGGGCGGCCTGCCGAAGGTCGTCGCCAACTTCGAGAAATGGGTGAAGGGCTGATCGATGGGCATTCTGGTCACCACGGGCGCCATGTTGCAATGCAGCTTCGGCGTGGCGCCTTCCTCATTGAACGTGCTGCCGACGGCATGCGTCATGTCGGGCGCGCCGGCCGCGACGATCATGGACAACGCGCCGATGGTCAATGTCATGCCGTTCGGCATGTGCAACTGCCCGGCCAATCCGCAGGTGGCGGCGGCGACAGCGGCGGCGCTGGGCGTGCTGACGCCGATGCCCTGCGTGCCGGTCACGGCGGCGCCGTGGGCGCCCGGATCGCCGACGGTGCTCGTCGGCAGCATGCCCGCGCTGCAAAACGATTCGAAACTGATGTGCAACTGGGGCGGCGTGATCCAGATCGTCGCGCCGGCGCAATTCACCACCATGGTTCCCTGAGGACGATTGCCGATGCCCTATGTTTTTTCCATGACTGCGCGAATGGCGACGATCGCGGCGTGCTGCATCTTGCTGCTCTGTGTGCTGCTGTTCCTGCTCGGCGTCGAGATCGGTGCGCGCTACGCCGCACCGGCGCAGGCAGCAGGCGCGAGCGCCGCGCCGGCCTTGAGCGAACGCGCCCCCTTGCCCGCGAGCGGGGACGCCGCGGCGTCCGCGGCGCCGGCTTCCAATGCTTCTTGAAATTTGCCAACGGTAATCGCTTATGTTCAAGCTTCACACTGCATCTCCTGGGACGCCCTCCGGCCGTTACAACACGACGCGCTTTTTGCGTGACGTCGCCGGTCGCATGGCGGCCGCCTTGGCGATGAGCGTTTCCCTCTTCGCGGGATCGGGCGCCGTATACGCTGCAGGTGCACCGGCGCCTGCCCCGGCCCCGACGGCGGCTTCGCCGGCCAGCGCGCCACTCGTGCTGACGTCGACGGGCCTCGTGCGCATGCCCGACGGACGCCTGCTCGCACCCGAGTTCGCGCGCATCGTGAACCGCGGCGAATTGGTGGTGGCGATGCTGGGCGTCGACCAGCCGCCGTTCTTCGAGACGCGCAACGGCCGGCTGCAGGGCATCGACGTGGATATCGCCAACGAAATGGCCGCGAAGCTCGGCGTCAAGGTGCGCTTCAATCGCGATGCGAAGACGTTCGACGGCGTCGTCAGCCTGCTTGCGAACGGCGACGCCGACCTGGCGATCAGCAAGCTGTCGCGCACGCTGGCGCGCGCCGAGATCATCAGCTTCAGCACGCCCTATGTCCGCCTGCATCGCGCGCTGCTGCTGAATCGCATCAACTTCGCGCAGGTCGCGCACGGGCGCACCGCACCGGACGTGATCCGCACGTACGACAGCACGATCGGCGTGGTGATGAATTCGTCGTATTCGCAATACGTCCGCACGAACTTTCCGGATGCGAAGGTCAAGCCGTACCCGAGCTGGGACGCGTTGCTCGGCGCGCTGGACAAGGGCGAGGTGACGGCGGCCTATCGCGATGAGTTCGAAGTCAAGCACGTGCTGAAAAGCGATCCGACGGCATCGCTGAAACTGCGTGTGGTCACGCTCGACGATCTGGACGACCCGATCGCGATCGGCGTCAACGTGTCGACGCCCGCCATGCTCGCATTCGTCAATCAGTTCCTGGCGGAGCGCAGCAAGAAGCTCGACGTCAAGACGTTGCTGCAAGCGACCGATAACTAAAAAGACAGCGCATTTCGGAGACCGGACAATGAATACGAAAAAGTTTTACGCCTTTGCCGTGAACCCGTGGGTGGTGATCGGCGCGCTCGCGCTCGGCAGCGCCTTCGGCCTATTGCTACCCGCGATGGCGGCCAAGCTCGACGTCATCGGGGATCTTTACGTGAACCTGCTGAAGATGACGACGCTGCCGTTCATGGTATCGGCCGTGATTTTCAGCCTGCAGCGCCTGTTTCGCGACGGCGGCACGTCGCGCTTGCTGCTGCGCGTCGTCATCGTCATCCTGGGCGCCTCGGCGACGGTCGCGGTGGTCGGCGCGATCGTGCTGCTGACGATGCGCCCCGGCGCCAATATTTCGACGGCGACGATGCACACGTTCGGCGCGATGGTCGGCAGCGACGATTCGGGCTCGAACGAGACCGTGATGAGCCTGTATGGGACGGACACCGTGCCCAAGACCGTCGGGCTGACCGACATGCTCAAGAGCCTGGTGCCGAGCAATATTTTCGCGGCGCTCGCGAGCGGCGATGCGCTCAAAGCGCTGGTGTTCGCGCTGCTGTTCGGTCTAGCGGTCGGCCGCGTGCCGGAGCGTATCTCGGTGGGCCTGAGCCAAGCGCTCGAAACGGTGTATCACGCGTGCCAGAAACTCATGCACTGGCTCAGCTACCCGCTGCCGCTGATTTTGTTCTGCATGAGTGCGGCGCAGCTCGGCAAATCCGGCGTGGGACCGTTGCATGCGATGCTGCAGTTCGTCATTGCTTTCTTCGTCGTCGCCTTGCTGCTGCTCGTGATCGCCGCCACGATCATCTGGAAGCGCTCCGCCAATTCGCTCGGCAGCACGCTCGACGCGCTGCGCGCCCCGTTCGCGCTCGCCCTGGCGACGCGCAACAGCGCCGCCTGCATGCCGAGCATGATCGAAAGCTTGGTCGACCGCCTCGGCTTCGCCCGCTCGCGCGTGGAGTTGATGGTGCCGCTCACGGTGTCGCTGCTGCGCGTCGGGCCGATCGTGTACTACGTCTGCGCGACGCTGTTCATCGCGCAGCTCTACGGCAAGCACCTCGGCCTGACCGAAGTCGCCACCGTCCTGCTCGCGTCGGTTCTCGCGGGCTTCGCCTCGGCCGGCATGACCGGTCTCGTGACGGTGTCGCTGATCGGCATGACCTGCGTCTACCTGAGCTTGCCGTTCGAAGCGGCCTTCATTCTGTTCCTCGCGGTCGATCCGCTGTGCGACATGCTGCGCACGTTGATCCTCGTCATCGGCAATACGGCTGCCGTGTCGATCATTTGCCCCCGGCCGCTCAAGCTATAGAGCCCGCCATGGCGATGATAGGCATTCTGGGCGGCATGGGGCCGCTTGCCACGGTCGATTTCATGGAGCGCGTGATTGCCTTGACGAGCTCGGCCGGGGCATTGCGCGACCAGCAGCATCTGCCGCTGCTGGTGGTGCATCTTCCGCATATTCCCGACCGTTCCGACGCGCTGCTCGGGACGGGGGAGAGCCCGTTGCCCGCGCTGCTGCGCGGCATCGATATGCTGAACCGCAACGACGTGGAGCTGATCGTCATTCCGTGCAATTCGGCGCACCACTGGTACGACGCGATGTGCGCCGAGAGCCGCGCGCCGATCATCCATATCGCGGAGGCGAGCGTGGCCGCGCTGCCCGCCGAGGTCACGCGCGTGGCCGTCATGGCGACGGGCGGCACGTTTCATTGCGGGCTTTATCAGCGCATGCTCGCCGCGCGCGGCTTCGAATCGGTCGAACCGGACGAAACGACGCAGCAGCACATCGACGCTTGCATTCGCGACGTCAAGGCGGGGAAGATCGGCGCGTCGACGGAGCACATGGCGCGCGCGCTCGACTGGTTCGCGCGGCAAGGGGCCGAGGCGGGTATCCTCGGCTGCACCGAGCTGCCGCTCGCCACGCAGCGGATGGATGCGCCGCCGATCCCGATGATCGACAGCACCCTCGAACTCGCACGCGCGACGGTGTCCTACGCGCTGTCGCACGGCTGGAACCGGGCCCTATGAGCGCGTTGAGACACCTGCCCAATTCCGCGCTCGTGCTGCTGCTGTGCGTGCTGCTCGGCAGTGTCGCCGGCGCGTTCGCCGAGCCGGTGGGCGAGGCGGCCTACGCCCTCGGCCAGATCTACATCTCGATCGTCAACATGGCGGCCGTGCCGCTGCTCGTGGTGGCCATGTTCTTTGGTTTGCGCCAGCTCATGGGGCTGCCGCGTCCGGGCATGCGGATCGGCACGATGCTGATGTTGGCGATCGGGCTGGTGGCATTGTGCGCGCTCGTCGGCACGGTAGCCGGCGTGGCGGCGGCGCCCGGATTGCACTTGTCGGAAGCCGCGCACGCGCAGCTCGGCCGACTGATCCTGTCGAGCGGCGGCGACGCCGGCGAGGTGCGCATGGCGCTGTTCTCGCAGGCGGCGCAAGGCGCGGCCGATCACCGGCTCGCACTGACCGAACTCGTGCCCGACAACTTCTACAGCGCGCTCGCGAGCGGCCGGGCCCTCGGTATTCTGACTTGCACGATCTTCTTCGGCATGGCGTTCGCCGCGCTGTCGGCCGAGCAGACCAAGGTGCTCAACGGGATTTTCGAAAGCATCTACCGCACGCTCGAAGCGCTGATCGATTATGCGAATCTGCTGCTGCCCGTGCTCGTGTTCGGCACGGCGGCGCATTGGGTGGCGCATACGCCGCACGAGATTCTCTCGGCGATGGGCGGCTTTATCGGCGTATTCCTCGTCTCGGCCGGCGTGCTGTGCTGCGTTGCACTGGCCGCGATCGCGATGCGCACGCGCGTCTCGTTCCTGCGCGCCGCGGCCTGCCTGCGCGCGCCGATGCTGGTGGGCTTCACGTCCGGCACGGCCACGGGCGCCATACCGCACACGATCGAGGCGATGAGCACGAAGCTCGGCTTCAGCCGCGGCGTGGCGGAACTCGTGGTGCCGTTCGGGGCGGTATTCTTGCGCGCCGGTTCGGCGCTGTATTTCGCGCTCGTCGCATCGTTCGTCGCGCACCTTTATGGAAACTCGCTCAATTTGAGCGACTGTGTAATGATCTGCGCCGCCGCCACGGTCGCCGCGTTCGCATCGGCCGGGCGCAATGGGGTGAGCGGCATTGCCGCGGCGGGGATCGTGTTGTCGCTGCTTCGGCTGCCCGTCGAGGCGGCCCTCGTGGTGTTCGTCGCGATCGATCTGGTCTGCGACGGGCCGCGCAATCTGCTGAGCCTGCTGTCCACGTGCACGGTCGTGGCGCTGGCGTCGGCCGGCTTGCAGCTCGATCGCGCGGCAAACCCGCAACAGCCGGCGGCGCCTTATGGCGATTCCGTGATCGTGCGCCTAGCATTTACACGGGCGCAGCTCGCGATGGTGGCGTTCTGCACGGTCGTGGCGGCTTCTTTGATCGTAGTCATGGGTATAGGGGTAGGAGCAAGATGACGGATTGGCGACGCTCTGCGGGACGGCCTTCCTTCGTGCACGGCGCCGCGCCGGGCATCCGGCGTTGGGCGGTGGGGCTATTTACCGTGATGTGCTTCACGGGACTCGCCGGATGTTCGATCCTGTTTCCGGCGGGCGACAAAGTGAAGTGGGACGAGCTGACGCTCGCGGCAAGCGATGAAGCGAACAACGACAGTCCCGTCGCGGTCGACGTCGTGTTCGTGACCGACAAGGCCATGCTCGATCGCGTGGCGGAGCTGCCCGCGTCGAAATGGTTTTCCGTGCGAGGCGATCTGGTCGCCACGTTTCCGGATGCGATTCGCTACCAAAGTTGGGAGCTCGTGCCGGGCCAGCGGCTCGTGGTGCCGGGCGACAAGCTGCGCGGGCCGCGCGTGGCAGGCGTCTTCGTCTTCGCGGACTATCCGGGGCCGGGCGCCAATCGCGTGCGGGTAGAGCGGTTCAACGGCCGGCTCGTCGTGCAGCTCGGCAACAACGCATTTTCAGTTTCGAGTGTGAAATGACCGAACTTCGCTGTTCTTTCGAATTTAGACGTGCCGCGCCGCCGTGCGGCGGCCGGGCCGTTCTTCTCAGCGCGAGGCGCGCTCATGGCTGATCGACTCGCTCCCATCGCAGACCGCGTCGAATGGTTCGAGGGCATGCTGCTGGCGCCGCAGCACTTCCAACTGCTCGGCGCGCGCGTCGATTCGCTCGTCGCATGGCAGACCCTGGCCGCGGCCCCGTTCAGCTGGGGCGTGCGGCGCCTCGTGTTCGACGAAGGGCTGCTCGCGGCCGGGATCGTGCGCGTGCTCGCGCTCGAGGCCGTCATGCCCGACGGAACGGCCGTGTCGTATTCGGCCGATATCGCCCAGCACGGCCGGCTCGAACTCTCGCTCGCCCCGTTCGCGGAAAAACTCGCCTCGTCCTCGCTTGAGCTTTACCTGACGCTGCCGGTCGCTCAATCGGTGCGCGGCGAGGCCGAGATGCGGCGGTTCCGCTCGGTGGCGGGCGAGCCCGTCGAAGACGACACCTCGGGGGCGCCGGCGGCCGACATTCCCCGCCTCGTGCCGAATCTCGCGCTCGAAGCGGGCGCGGTCCCGTCCGGGCGCTTCGTCTCGTTGTGCCTGGGCGCCGTGTATAAGGACAACGAGGTCGTCAAGCTCGGCGATCGGCTGCCTCCGCTGCTCGAAGTGGCGCGCGACAATCCGCTCTGGAAGGCGGTGGCCGGCTTGCTGGGCCAAGTGCGCGGCAAAGCCGCCTTCGTGGCGCGGCAAACGGCGATTCCCTCGTCGAAGGCGGATGACCGCCTGACCCAGCTCGAATTGAAGGACCGCTTGCGCAGCTTGCTGTCGGCACTGCCGCTGGCGGAGGCCGTCCTGCGCACCCCGCATTTGCATCCGCTCGCGCTCTATCACGCGCTCGCCGCTCTGCACGGCTCGCTGTCGATGCTCGCGCCTGGCGGCTTACCGCCCGTGCCGCCCGATTACGATCATGCCGATCCGCTGGCCGTCTTCACGCCGCTGCTCGGTTCGCTGCGCGAGGCGATCGCGGAGGTCAGCGAAGGCTACCGCGAACGCAAATTCCGCTATGGCAACGACGCGTTCGATATCGCGTTGCAAGCGCAATGGGTGCAAGGGCGCCTCGTGATTGGATTGCGTGGCCAATCGGATCGCGATCTGCTCGCTTGGATGGACGGGGCCGTGATCGGCTCCGAATCGGTCTATCCCTCCCTGCGCAGCCGCCGCGTACTCGGCGCCTCGCGCCGAGCGGTGGAATACGCCGAGGAGCTCGGGATACGGTCCGGATCGGGCTATCTGCTGTTCGAGGTGGAAGCCGACCCCGCGCTCGTGCGCGCGGGCGAGCCCCTCGTCATCAGCAATCCGAACGAAGGGGCGAGCGCGCAGCGGCCCCAGGAAATGCTGCTGTTCACGAAAGACTGACGGTGTACACCACGATGGCACGCACGCGTATCGAAACCGGAGAGAACGACCTCGCGATGGAGCAGTTTCGCGCGTTCCTCGACGAACTCGTCAAGTCGCAGCGACGCTTCTCCGAAGCGGCCGAGACCGACGCCGAACAGGCCGCCCAGGGGATGTCCCGGCATCTTCTGAACGTGCTCGAGATTCAGACGCTGCAGTCGCGCCGTGACAGCTCGCGCTTCGAGATCGAGAACGTGGCCGACGCCCGCTACCTCAAGGCCGTCCTCGCCGACGAATTGCTGCTCAATTCGCCGTGGGCGGGGCGCGAGCGCTGGACCGCATACTTGCTCGAATCGTCGTTGTTCCGCACGAACATCGCGGGCGATCTCGTGTTCAAGAAGATCGAGGAACTGCTGTCGGACCGCGAGCCGTCGCGCCGCGAAATCGCGCGGCTGTATCTCTTCGCGCTGGCGATGGGCTTTCAGGGGCGTTTTCGCGGGGCGGGGGAGCAAGCCGATGCGCGTCTGCGCAGCTACCGGGAAGAACTCTACGAATTCATCTATCAGCGGCGCGCCGATCTGGGCGGGCGCGATCGCGTGGTGGCCGAGTCCGCCTATACGAACACCCTGTCGCACATCGCGCCGCGCAAGCTGCCTACCGTGAGCCGCTGGAGCGTGATGGCCCTGCTCGCGGTCGTGGCGTTGCTCGCCATATCGGAGATCCTTTGGTTGTGGCAATCGTGGCCGGTACGACAGGCCTTGCACGGCGACACCGTCGTGGGAGCCAGTTCATGAACCCCATGCATCGTTCGTTCATTGCGGGGGCGGCGCCATGCTGACGAGCAATCTATTCCTATTGTCGGTCGCGGTGCTGATCGTCGTCGTGCTCGTCGTGCTCGGCGCGATCTTCTGGATCGCGGCGCACAGCGCGCAAAACAAGCCGGCCGCCGAGCGCAAGATCGTGCGCCTGCGCACCGATTCGCTGCGCAATGCGTTCCGCCATGCCGTCGAGCTGATCGAAGGCAACATCGCCTCGCGCAGCGAGCGCTACAACGTGCCTTGGGTCATCGTCCTGAACGAGGGCGACGACCCGCGCCCGCTGCCGATCGCACAGGCGGGCGTGGCGAGCGTGTTGAGCTCGGAAGCGGCGAACCCGGCGGCAATCCAAGGCATCTCGTGGAATTTCTTCGATCGCGGCGTCGTCATCGACATCAAGGCGGCGTACCTCGGCTCGCCCGACGAAAGCAGCGACGAAAAACCCTGGGACGAATTCCTGAGCCTATGCCGCAACTACCGCCCGCAACGGCCGTTCGATTCGGTCGTGGTGACGGTGCCGGCGTCGATGCTGCTTGCCGACCATCCCGATGCGCGCCTCGAATTGGAACGTCACGCGAAGCTCGCGCATCGCCGGCTATGGCTCGCGCAGAATCGCTTCGCGATGCGGTTCGCCGTCTATGTCGTGGTGACCGGCTGTGAGGATCTGGATGGGTTCGCCGGGTTTGCTCGCGCGCTGCCCGAACCGCTGCGCGCCAGCATGCTGGGGTGGTCGTCGCCGTTCGACTTGTCGACCACGTACCAATCGAGCTGGGTCGATGCCGCGATGGGCAGCATCGAGCGCGCCGTGTCGGACGCAAGCGCCGAACTGTTCACGCTCGATACGGGCATGCTCGACGTGCAAGGATGCTTGTTGTTGCCGGCTCGCGTCGATGCGATCCGCTCGCAGTTGCAGTTGTACGTCGACGAACTGATGCGCCCGAGCGCCTATCACGAACCGTTCTTCTTCCGAGGGATCTACCTCACGGGCGACAGCGGCGAGCTCGCGCAACGCAGCGAAGAACGACGCGACGCCGAGGAAGCGGCGGGGCTCGACGCACCGGAGGCCGCCGACCCTTACGCGCCGCGCGAGCCGAGTTTCGCGCCGACCACGTTCGGCGACGATGCTTCGGAGCACGACGGCCACGACGGCAGTCGGGCGCTGAACGACCTCATGCTGCAGCCGGCTTTCCTGCGCGATTTGTTCGAGAAAAAGATCTTCGTCGAACACGGCCTGACACGGCCGTCGCGCTCGCAGCACCTCACGCGGCCCGTGCTGCATCGCGCCGTGCGCTGGAGCGCGATCGCCTTGCTGGGCGGCTGGACGATCGGGCTGACCGGGGCCACGCTGGCGCTGAGCCACCGCAACCCGCGGCTCGTCGCCGCGCTGAACGAGCTGCACGCCGATTCTCAGGAGCGCGACGCGGCCATGCGTGGCGGCGAGGCATTGCCCTCGGACTGGTATCGCAGAAAGACGCTGTCGCTGATCAGCATGAACGACCAGCATATCGGCACGCTCTGGACCGTCTTCATGCCCGGCTCGTGGAGCGCGTTCGACGATCTCGACCAACGTGTGCGCGAGCGCTTCGAACACGAGTTCGGCGAAATCGCGCTGACGGCGCTCGAACGAGAGATGCTGCAACGCGTGAGCCGCATGACGGGCGTGGCCAGCGATCCGAGCACGGGGCAACTGATCGTCGGCGACGATTGCACGGCTCCCACGCTCGGCAGCGATTCGTCCGTCGTGAGCAGCCTGGCCGTCGACGATCTCCCCGCGATGCATGCGATGCAGCGCTACGTCACGTCGATCGATCAACTCGATGCGGCGCTCGTGGCGATGCAGCGCCTGCAGCGGCCGTCGTTGGGCAACGAAGAGGCGCTTCGGCTCGTCGTGCGCTATGCATTCGGCGTGGAGCTGCAGGGTAACGTCGCCGGTAGCTTGCGTTATTTCTATCGCGACACATCGCGTGCGGGCGGCGCTTATTCGGCCGACGGCACGGGCGGCTTGAACGTGCCGGTGATACGCGAGGCGGTGCGCTGCACGTTCGACAAAGGCGCGCAGGAGCTCGACGCGCAAATGTTCACGGCCAATCCTTTGCTCACGGCCGAGCGCGCGGTGACGTCCGAGATCGACGCGTTGTCGGTCGGCAGCGTCGGCCTGGGCGATTTCGAGCAGACGAACGGCAGCTACCGGGCGATCGTCGCCGGTATCGACACGCAGCAAAGGCTGCTGGCCTCGGGCAAGGCGAGCTGGATGCATCAGACCCAGTTCAACCCTGGCCCGGCTTGGGAGCGCACGTTCGCGCGGGCCGCGCAGAACCGGCTGCTGGGCGCCGACCTCATCGCGCAAACGCGCGAGCGTTCGGCCACGGCGTTCCAAGTGTTCAGCAGCGAAATGGCGCAACGCTTCGGCGGGCCGGACGGCTCGATCGTATGGGTCGATAAGGATGCGCGGTATGTCGTTTCGCCCGCGCGCCTTGCTTTGCGCGACGGCGTGGCGAAGCTGCTGGCGCAACCGTTCATGGTGGCGCCGCGTAATGTGCCGTTGCCGTCCGTGCCCGAAGGTTCGCTCGTGACGTGGGATCGCACGCACCTCGATCAGGCGATCGCGCTCGGCGACGAACGCAAGAAATATCTTGCCGACGGCCTCACGACCTTGCCCGACACGGTGCGGCCGGCAGTGCAGCAGGCGCTCGACGCGCAGTTCGCACGCCTCGTCCTCGATCAAGTCGCGACGGCGGCATCGGTCTCGCCTGCCGACAGCGATCCGGGCGGCGCCGCATTCGACGCCGCGCGTCTACGGCTCGTGAAGATTCGTGCTGCCCTCACGGACATGGGCGCGAACGTGCAAGCCGCCGATTTGGACACACTCGTCTCGAGCGACGCCATGCAGCATCTTCGCCTGGTGGACATCGCGCTCGCGCAATCGGACTTGTATGCCACGCGCCCGGCCTACGGCGCATCGACGACCGTCAAGCCCGTGCTCGCCGCGTTCGGCGTCAACGACGCGGCGGCGCTCAACGCGTATCTGCAGCAGCAGTCGCTGCGCGCGCTCGCACTGGGCAAGGATGCGAAGACGTATTTGGCCGCGCTCGACGCAGCCGATGCGAATTCGCCGCTAGCGCAGCGTTGGCAAGCCATCGTCACGGACTTGGATCGCTACCAGCTCAAGAACCCGAACAGCAGCCTCTTGATGCTCGAGCAATTCTTGCAGACGGTCGCGGCCGATCATAACGCCGGCGATTGCGTCGACCGGTTCCCACCGCGCCCCGCCGGCGTGGGCGGCGACTACTTCACGACGCTGCACATGCGGCTGTACGACGGTTTGCTGACGCGTTGCGGTTCGAGCTTTGCCAATACGCTGAGCCGGGAGTGGGACGGCTTCGCCTCCGCGTTCAATCAGAGCGTGGCTTGGCGTAGGCCGTTCAGCGTCCCGTCGAAGTCGACCAAGTTGAACGATGCCGACTCGACGCAGGCCGACTTCGGCGAACTCGGTGCGGCGCTCAAACGCTACGAGCAGGTCGCGCCTTCGCTGCGTTCGGCCGCGGGGCCCGGGACGCGGGCGATTCACGCGGAAGCGGTGCGCGGTTTCGTCGAACAGTTCGATCCGGTCGACGCTTTGCTCGCGCCGCTCTATCCCGCGGCCGACGGCACGACGGCCGGCTATGACGTGAGCATCGATTTCCGCGCCGACCGCACGGCGGAGGTGGCCGGCAATCAATTGATCGACTGGACGATCCGAATGGGCGACCACAGCTTATCGATGCAAGACGCTCCGCACGCGCTGCACTGGGAGTACGGCATGCCCGTCACGCTCGTGCTGCGATTCGCGAAGAATTCGCCGCTGGTGGCGAAGAACGATCCGGCGCAGCGCAACTTCGCGACGGACGGGCAAACGCTGACCTGGCAATTCTCCGATCCGTGGGCATTGATCTCGTTCGTTTCCACGCAGCGCGTCGCCGATACGACGGTTCGGGCGAGCGCCGGCGCGTCGCTGCTGAAATTCGAATTTCCGCTTGAAACGAACAACTCAGCCGACGCCGCGCTGGTGTCGAAGTATCCGCGCGGCCGTGTCTTCGTGCGTGTGCGGATGATGCCGGGCGGCAAGAAGGTTCCGCTCGCCTGGCCGAATAGTTTTCCGACACACGCCCCGAACTGGAGCGCCACATGAACCCCTCCGATCTGATCGAAGCAGAATTGAGTTTCGCGGTCGATCTGAAGCCGCTTTTGAGTCCCTTGCCCGAAGGCGACGGCGTGGGTGTGCCGCTGCGTTCGGATCCCGTCTGGCAGCAGATTCGGGACGCGCAGCGCGAGGATGATCCGTCATTGCCGATGGGAGAGTGGGAGCGCCCGCTCATCAAGGCCGACTGGCATGCGGTTGCATCGCTGTGCGCGGACGCGCTGCGCCTGCGCAGCAAGGACTTCCACCTTGCCGTGTGGCTATGCGAAGCGTGGACGCGACTCTACCGCCTCGAGGGCCTCATGGCGGGGATGCAGTTGCTGAACGACTTCGTCGATACGTTCTGGGACCACGCGTACCCGCAAATCGACGGCGAAGACCTGGAGGTGCGCGCTGCGCCGCTGCATTGGATCGGCCGTCGCCTCGAAGTCGTGCTGAAGCTTCACGTGCCGCTGATCGTCCTGCCTGTCGAGCCTGGCTTCGTCAATCTCGACGACTGGCGCCGCGTCGTGGCGGCCTCGGTGCAGGACGACGATGCGCCGGCCACGCACTTGCCCCGGGAGATGCTCGACCGAGAGGCCGCGCATGAATCGAACCTCGCTTTGCTCCGCCAGCTGGAGCGCACGGCGGGGACCGTGCTGGCTTCGATCGATGCGCTCTCGCGCCGGCTCGACCAGCGCTTGGGCGACGAAGCGCCGAGCTTCACGCGTGTAACGACGACGCTGGCCGAACTGCAGCGCGCCGCCTGCGCATTGCGCGGCAACCATGCCTTGGACGAAAAGCCGACGGCGATCGTGCCGTCCCAGCCGGATGATTTGCACGCGACGGTACACGACGATACGCAATTGGAGGTCGACATGCAGCCACGAGTGATACCCATGACGCGCGACCATATCGTCGATCGGGCGCACGCCTACCAGCTGCTCGAAGAGATCGCCCGCTATCTTGCGGAGCATGAACCGCATAGCCCGACGCCTTATCTGCTGGCGCGCGCCGTCAACTGGGGGCATATGCCGTTGCCGGATCTGATGCGCGACATCGTCAGCCAGGAAGGCGATCTGAGCCGCTACATGGCGATGCTCGACGTAGAAATATAAACGCAAGCGAGCGCGAAGCAGCCGGGGACGATGGCGAAGGACGGGCGTAGTGCGCGCTAATGCCTGTGCGCGGATCGAGACTGCGCCGCATCAATAGCGATAAAAGGCGGCCTGTAGCGCCCCGCGATCGTCCTGCGCGCTCAGCATGGCGAGCATCAGCAAAATGCGGGCTTTTTGTGGCGGTTGATCGTCGACTACGAGCCAGCCATAGTCATCGTCCGGCTGAGCGCCATTGCGGACCACCACGCCATTGCCCGTGCGCGACGCGCGCACCACGTGCACGCCGTTGCGCGCGGCTTCGACGAGTTGCATGACGATGCCTTGGGAAACGTTGCCGTTGCCCGTCCCCGCATAAATCAGCGCCTTCGCATTCGAGGAAGATGCCGCCATTGCTGCTCCATCGAGTGCGCCATAACCGAAGACGATGTCGACTTTGGCCAGTTCTGTCATGTCGTCGATCGTCCATTGCGTTGCGACCGTGTGGTCTCGTAACGGCAATCGATAGTAGCGAGGCTGCCCCTCCACGACATACCCGAGCGGTCCGTACGGCGAGTAAAACGCTTCGAGCTTGAAGCTGTGGCGCTTCATGACGTCGCGCGCAGTGTGGATTTCGTCGTTGGCGACGACCAGCGTGCCTCTGGCCCAAGAAGACCGGTGCGCCGCGACGGCGATGGCGCAGTAGAGATTCAACGGTGCGTCGGAACTCATCGCGGAGGGTGGACGCATCGCCCCCACCACGACAACAGGCTTGAGGGACTTGAGCGTTAGATGAAGAAAGTAGGCGGTTTCCTCGAGCGTGTCGGTGCCATGGGTCAAGACGACGCCATCGACTTCGTCGTCTTTGAGGACTTCCGACACCCGCGTACCGATCATCAAGAGGTGTTGATTGTCGAAATTTTCGGAGCCGGTCTGCAATAGCTGCTCGGTGCGCAAATTCGCTAGCGACGAGACGTCCGGCATCGCGGCCAGTATCTCGTCGATCGTCAGCACAGAACAGGCGTAAGCCGAAGTATTGACCGAAGTTTCGCCACGGCCGGCTATGGTGCCTCCCGTGCCGATCACCACGATGTTGGCCTTGTCTCTCATGCACTATTGATTCGCTAATCGTTGGACGGGGAGTGGATGACAGCAATGTACGAGGCGCGAGCGCTCGCTCAATTGCATCGATCGGCAAAAAAACAGAAGAATTGCGACGTTCGGCCGTGGGCCGGCCCTCGTCCTGCGTAGCGAAGCTTTCGTCAGGAGGTCAGAGCGTCGGTGCGCTCCGTCCGCAATTTGCCCGGCGTCACGCCATACGCTTCCCTGAACGCGCGAATGAAGTGCGCCGAATCCGCGAAACCGCAGTCGTAGGCGATGTCCGTGACCTTGCGCGAAGTATTGATGAGCATCCAGCGTGCGTAGCGCAGGCGCATGCGCCGATAGAACTCGTTGGGCGATGCGTTCATTTCAACCATGAAGGCCCGCTCCAGCTGACGCGTGCTTGTGCCGATCATCTTCGCGATGACGGCGATGTTCAGCGGCGCTTCCAGATTTTCTTCCATGAGCAGCACTGCATGCCGAACCGCCGCGTCTTCGACGGACAAATAGCCGAGCGCCTGGCGACGCTCGATGAACGACGCGCCGCGTTGTCGGTTGACCGTCATCTGATGAATCAGCTTCGAGGATCGATCGGGCCCGCAGTGCAGGCTGACGAGCCGAGCGGCGAGTTCGATCACGGAGATCCCGCCGGCACAGGTGATGCGATCGCCGGCGATCACGTAGTCGGTATTCGAAACGACGCGTAGCGCTGGGAAGGCTTGGCGATAATCCTCCAAGTGGAACCGATGAACGCATGCGACACGGTCGTTCATCAGCCCCGCGCGGGCCAGCACGAAGCTGCCCGTGCATATGCCGATGAGCGGAACGCTTCGGTCGGCGGCCGCTTTCAAGTACGCCCAGTAGCGCGCATCGACGTCGTCGAGGTGGGGCAGCAGACCGCCGATCACCACCAGGTAATCGAACTGCGTCGGATCTGGAAAGCTTTCCTGCACGTTTGCCGTAAAGCCGCAGCTGGCTTCCACGACCTCGCCCTCGATGCCGACGATTTTCCAGTTGCAGCGTATCGGACGACTTTGATCGCCCTGATCGGCGGCGTGTCGCAGCGCGTCGCACAGCCCGGCCAAGGAAAGCAGCGGAAACTTGGGCCAGAGCAGCACTGCGATGCTCAACTCCGCACCCGGTTCGTCGGCGCGCAGCGGTGAGGCTGCTCGGTCCAGCCGCCCCACGAGTTCGCGCGCGCTTGGCTCCGGCGGCGACCTATCGGCATGGTTCGGATCGGGCGTGACGGTAGGGGCGTTTTCCATGACGAATCCGAAAAAGCATCGCGCTCCGAGTATACGCATCGCGAATGTGCCACGAAAAGCGCCTGTCGCAAATCTTCTATTTCTGGGCAAATGGATTCAATGCTCGGGTTTTGTGACTGCATACAGTCAGGCCACCCACACATCGAACCGCACATGAACGGGCGTTCAACGGGCAGCGAGGCGTATCGCGCTTCGATTTACGACATCACTATTCTTGACGGTGAAGCATGGACACACTCATGAAGTTTCGTCGGCTGGCGACGATCGGCGCGCTCGGCGGTATCGCCGCGCTCAGTATTGGTGCAGCGCACGCGCAAAAGGCAACGATCGTCAAGATCGGTCACGTCGCGCCGTTGAGCGGTCCCAATGCGGAATACGGCAAGGACACGGAAAACGGTGCACGAATGGCTGTCGAGGAGATCAACAAGCGCGGCTTGGTGGTCGGCGGCGAAAAGGTCACGCTGGAGCTCGATTCGCAAGACGATGCAGGCGACCCGAAAACCGCCACGCAAGTCGCGCAAAAGCTGGTGGACGACGGCGTGGTCGCGGTCGTGGGGCATATGAATTCGGGCACCTCGATTCCTGCATCGAAGATCTACTCGGATGCGGGAATCGTCCAGGTATCGCCGTCGGCGACGAACCCGGCTTACACACTCAACGGCTACAAAACCGCTTATCGCGTCGTGGCGACGGATGCTCAGCAAGGTCCCGTGCTTGCCGAATATGCTGCGAAGAACCTGCACGCGAAGACGGTCGCGATCGTCGATGATGCGACGGCTTATGGCCAGGGCCTGGCCGATCAATTCGAAAGCCGCGTGAAGTCGCTGGGCCTGACCGTGTTGTCGCATGAGAAGACCACCGACAAGGCGGTCGATTTCCGTGCGATCTTGACCAAGATCAAGAGTGAGCGGCCAGACGTCATCATGTACGGCGGCATGGACGCCACGGGCGGCCCATTCACCAAGCAGGCGCGCGAGTTGGCCATCAAAGCGCGCGTACTGGGCGGCGACGGGCTATGCGCGGATTCGCTGGAAAAGCTAGCCGGTGAAGCGGCGGGCAACGTGGTTTGCTCCATCGCAGGCGGGGCACTCGAGCGTCAACCGAACGGCCCTGATTTCGCGGCTCGCTTCAAGCAACGCTTCGGCCAGAACGTGCAGGTCAACGCGCCGTTCGCTTACGACGCCGTGTATGTCATTGCGGACGCGATGCAGCGCGCCAAGTCCCCCAAAGCCGCGGATATCCTTGCCGCCATGCCTCGGACCGACTATACGGGCGTGCTCGGCCGTATTCGTTTCGACAGCCGGGGCGATCTAAAGGACGGGGCGATCTCGCTGTATCGCTACGCCAACGGTAAACGCACGCTGATCGATCAGTGCACGGCAGGTCACCCTTGCGGCGGCGACGCCGGGAAGGCGATGTAAGAAGCGGCATCCGATTCGCGCCATGAGGCTCACCGATTCCCTCACGCGCTTTCCCGAACCACGAGTTCGAACCCAAGATCGATCATCGGCGAAGCGACACGCTCTTGCCGCATGAGCGAGAGCAGGAGGTGGGCGGCCGTGCGGCCCATTTCCGCTCGTGGGGTGCGCACGGTCGTCAGCCGCGGCACGCAATCCGCCGCGCCCGCCAAATCGTTGAAGCCGACGATCGCGACATCTTCCGGCACACGGATATTCATGCGCCGCGCTTCGAACAGCGCACCCTGCGCCAAATCGTCGTTGCCAAGGAAGATCGCGTCCACGTCCGGGCGGCGCGTCATCATCTGCCGAAACAGCTCGCAGCCGAGCCCGATGGAAGACGGCGCGGGCGTCAAAATCTCGAGGTCGGGCTCGTGCAGCCCCGCGCGTTGCAGCGCGCGGCGAAAGCCTTCGCCCCGTTGCAGCATCCGCTGATCGAGCTGCGCGGCAATGAACGCGTGGTGGCGGCAACCGCGCGCGATGAGGTGCTTGGCGACGGCGTCGCCCGCGTCGTGCTGCGAAAAGCCGACGCAATAGACGTTTTCCGCCTTCGCGAGCTCCATCATGTACACGCAGGGCACGCCGCTCCCGTCGATGAGGCGGCGCGCCGCTTCGGTCCGGTCGAAGCCCGTCACGATCATCCCCATCGGGGGCGATGCGAGGTATCGGCGAACGAGGTCTTCCTCTTCGTCCCGCAAGTAATGCGAGTTGCCGATCAGAATTTCGATCCCGTGCGGCCGGAGCACGGTGTGAATCGCCTCGACGACATCGGTAAACACGTTGTTCGTGAGCGAGGGAACGAGCACGGCCACCGTTTCGCTCTGCGCGCGCGCAAGGGCGCGGGCCGCGGCGTTCGTCACGTAGTTCAGTTCCCGCGCGGCCTCCCGAACCCGGTCGACATACTCCGCGCCCACTGAACTGAGCCCGCGCAGCGCCCGTGAGGCCGTGATCGTACTCACGCCGGCGCGTTCGGCCACTTGTTCGAGAGTGGGGCGGCCGGTGCCGCGGGTTTTCCTGGGTGTCGGGGTCGTCATGGTTCCACTAGGATAGCGCTGTCTCAACCGTCGCTCAAACGTTCGCTATTGTATGCGAATGGGGGGCGGATGAGGGGCAAGGCGGTCACGGGCCGCCTTTCTCTAGGGCAGACGAGATAGCGCTATCTCTATGAAAGGAATCGAATCGATGGACCAGATGGCCTCCGCTATCGTTGTCATGGGCGTTGCCGGCTGCGGAAAAACGAGCGTCGCGCAGGCTGTCGCTTCGCGGTTGGGTGGACGCTTCATCGAGGGCGACGCGTTTCATAGCGCCGGCAACGTCGAGAAGATGCGGCGCGGCGTCGGGCTCGTCGACGCCGACCGCTGGCCCTGGCTGGACCGTCTTGCGGCCGAATTGAAGTCCGCGTGCGCGCAGGGCGAGCGCGTAGTTCTCGCCTGTTCGGCGCTCAAGCGGCGCTATCGCGACCGCCTCCGGCTAGGGAGCCCATCGGTGAGCTTCGTCTTTTTGGATTTGCCTCCGAGCGAAGCGGCAAAGCGGGTCGGCAGCCGCAGCGGCCACTTCATGCCGGACTCGCTGGTTGCGAGCCAATTCGCCGATTTGGAGCCGCCCGTGGCCGAGCACTTGACGCTCAGGGTGGATGCGACGCGTTCGCTCGACGCGATCGTCGATCAAGCCCTCGATTGGCACGCGACCCGCGATACGTCGATCGAAAGAGATAGCGCTGTCCTAAGCCGAGGCGCGAGCCTAGGCGCTTCATGCATTCACGAAACCAATTCAAGTTTTTGAGGAGACGACGATGTCAACGACAGAAGGCAGCCGTATCGGGAAGCGGCGCTGGGTAATGGGCGTGTTGCTGGGTGTGGGTGTGCTCATCAACTATTTCGACAGAATCAATTTGTCGGTAGCGGCGCCGCAGCTCAAAGCGGCGTTCGATCTTTCTCCGGCGCAAATGGGCTTGCTGTTCAGCGCGTTTTTCTGGCCTTATGCGCTGCTGCAGATTCCGGCGGGCATTGTCCTTGACCGCTTCGGCGTGACTCGGCTCGGGCGCTGGGGCGCCTTTCTTTGGGCAGTGGCTTCGGCGGTCACGGCTTTCGCGAGCGGCTTCGGCGGCATCTTCGCGGCGCGCGCCATGCTCGGCGTGGCCGAAGCGCCGGGCTTTCCCGTGAGCTCGAAAGCGACCGGCTACTGGTTTCCGCGCAAGGAGCGCGCACTCGCGACGGCGATTTTCGACGCGGCCGCGAAGTTCTCGAACGTGATCGGCGTGCCGCTCGTCGCGGTGGTCGTGGTGAGCATGGGCTGGCGCTGGGGCTTCGGCGTGACGGCGCTGCTGAGCCTGGCGTACTTCATCGCGTTCTTCTTCATCTATCGCGATCCCAGCCAGGATACGAAGCTGTCCGAGGCCGAGCGCCGCTACATCGTCGAAGGCGGTGCGACGCCCGAAGGCACGGCGAGCGCCAGCGCGTTCTCCATGCTCGGCTATTTGCTGAAGAAGGCGAAGGTGTGGGGCCTGACGATCGGCTTCGCCGCGTACGGCTACTCGTTCTATCTGTTCCTGACCTGGCTGCCGGGCTATCTCGTGCAGACGATGCATATGAGCATCTTGAAGTCGGCCGGCTTCGCCGCGATTCCGTGGGCGGTGGCGACGGTGGCCGACCTCATCGTGGGCGGGTGGCTGATCGATCACCTGATCGCGCGCGGCCGCGACGAGACGCGCGTGCGCAAGGCGGTGCTCGTCTGCGGCATGGTGCTGGGCCTCGCGGTGTTCGGCGCGACGATGACGACGAACCCCGTGTGGGCGATCGTCTGGATCTCGATCGCGCTGGGCGGGCTGGCTTCCGCTGCGCCCGTGGGCTGGTCGCTGCCCTCGCTCATCGCGCCCAAAGGCGGCGTGGGCACGATCGGCGGCATTATGAACTTCGTCAACAACCTGATGGGCGTGGCTGCGCCGGTCGTCACCGGCTTCATCGTCGGCGCGACCAATTCGTTTGCCAACGCATTCCTGATCGCGGGCGTCATTCTTCTGATCGGGATCGTCTCGTTCGTGTTCATCATGGGTCGCATCGAACCGATCGCCGAACCGGGCGAGCGCGTGGCGCCAGGCAGAGCGTCGATGGCGTAAAGCGATGCTCCGGGCGTGCGTGCGGCCGCGCGATTCGCGTCGCACGCCCTAGGGGACGGGGCGCATCTCCATCGGTGCCGATAGGTCGATCGGGGCCTATACTTCGCTGCGTCGCCTGCTGAGGAGTGACTGCGATGCGCGCCGCACCGACTGGAACGAACGGCCCCCGCGGGATACGCTCGAACGGTTTCGGTCCGGTATCGACCATTTCTATTGCTCAGTTGTTTGGGACGTCGTTGTGGTTCAGCGCGAACAGCGCAGCTGCGGACCTCATGCGGTCGTGGCACGCCAGCGCGGCGGATATCGGCTGGCTGACGAGCGCGGTGCAAGCGGGTTTCATCCTCGGGACGTTGGGCATGTCCGTGAGCGGCACGGCCGACCGATTCCGGGCCAGCGCCATCTTCGTCTGCAGCGCCATCGCGGGCGCCTTCTTCAATGCCTGTTTCGCGTGGGGCGCGGGCAATCTCGTCAGCGGCGCGATCTTCCGGTTCCTCGTGGGCGTGTGTCTCGCGGGCATCTATCCGATCGGAATGAAACTGATCGTCAGTTGGGCGCCGCAGAAAGCGGGGGCCGCGCTCGCGCAACTCGTCGCGATGCTCACGATCGGTACAGGCCTGCCCCATGCCTTGAGAGCCGTAGGGACGAATTGGCCGTGGCAGGCGGTGATTTCGGCCTCGTCTGTCCTCGCGCTCGTCGGTGCGTGCATGATCGGGCTGCTGGGCGACGGTCCGCATTTGCGCGTTGCCGTTCGGCCTGCGAGGGATTCGCTCGATGAAAGCGATAAATCGCCGAATGGGCTCGCCGCTTTTCGTCTGCGCGCGTTTCGCCAGGCGGCATTCGGCTACTTCGGCCATATGTGGGAGCTCTACGCCTTTTGGACGTTAGCGCCCCTGTTTGTTTCCCGCGCGGCGCTCGCAAACCAGATCCGCTTTGGCGGCGTCGCGGGACTTGCGTTCTGCATCATCGGGATCGGTGCGCTTGGGTGCCTGCTCGGCGGCGCGCTCTCTCGCCGTATCGGTAGTGCGCGAGTCGCCGCGGGCGCGCTGGCGCTATCCGGTGCGTGCAGCGTCGTCTTTGCGTTGGGATGGCGCAGCATGCCGGCGTTCGCACTCTTTGGCGTGCTGCTGGTATGGGGAGCAGCCGTCATCGCCGATTCCCCTCAATTCTCTGCTTTGTCGGCGCAGGCGTGCCCGCGAGAACGGGTGGGCAGCGCATTGGCGATCCAGATCTCGGTCGGCTTCGCGATTACCGTCGTGTCGATTTCCGCCACGGCATCGATGTTCGAGCGGGTAGGGCTCGACGTCGCCTGGCTGCTGTTGCCGGGGCCGGTCTTGGGCTTGATCGGATTCGCACCGGCGCTGCGCGGTGCGGGAGCGAAAACGACGAGCGCGTAAGCGACCGCGCCTTGAAGCGTGCCGTCGTCTCATTTTTTTACTCTCTAAGTCTTATATAAGACATAAGACATTTGACGTTACACAGCGTAGGAACTAGAATTCCGGGCGAAAGCAGTGTCAGGAACAGCCTCGGCGTGCCTGGCCTTCCCCTGAACCGCACTACCGCAGGTGGTCCCCCATGCTTGAAAACTATCGTGCTCACGTAGCCGCACGCGCCGCGCTCGGCATTCCTCCCTTGCCGCTGACGGCGCAACAGACCGCCGAGCTGGTGGAACTGCTGACGAACCCGCCCGCGGGCGAAGCGCAAACGCTCGTCGAACTCATCAGCCATCGCGTGCCCGCCGGCGTGGACGAAGCGGCCCGTGTGAAGGCCGGCTTCCTGGCCGCCGTGGCCAAGGGCGAGACCGCCTGCGCGCTGATCTCGCGCGCGCGCGCCACGCAATTGCTCGGCACGATGCTGGGCGGCTACAACATCGAGCCGTTGATCGAACTGTTGTCGGACGCCGAAGTGGGCGTCGCGGCTGCCGATGCGCTGAAGAAAACGCTGCTGATGTTCGACCAGTTCCACGACGTCAAGGAACTGGCCGACAAGGGCAATGCGAACGCACGCGCCGTGATGCAGAGCTGGGCCGACGCCGAATGGTTCACGAGCCGTCCCGAAGTGCCGCAAAGCCTGACCATCACCGTCTTCAAGGTGACGGGCGAAACCAACACCGACGATCTTTCGCCGGCCCCTGACGCCACCACGCGCCCGGACATTCCGCTGCACGCATTGGCGATGCTGAAGAACACGCGCCCGGGCATCACGCCGGAAGAGGACGGCAAGCGCGGCCCGGTCAAGTTCATCGAGTCGCTGAAGGAAAAGGGCCACTTGGTCGCGTACGTGGGCGACGTGGTCGGCACGGGCTCCTCGCGCAAGTCGGCCACCAACTCGGTGCTGTGGTTCACGGGCGAAGACATCCCCTTCATTCCGAACAAGCGTTTCGGCGGCGTGTGCCTGGGCGGCAAGATCGCTCCGATCTTCTACAACACGATGGAAGACGCCGGCGCGCTGCCGATCGAACTCGATGTGTCGAAGATGGAAATGGGCGACGTGGTCGAATTGCGTCCCTACGAAGGCAAGGCCTTGAAGAACGGCGAAGTGATCGCCGAATTCCAGGTGAAGTCCGACGTGCTGTTCGACGAAGTGCGTGCGGGCGGCCGTATTCCCCTCATCATCGGCCGCGGGCTGACCGCCAAGGCGCG
>DATJJH010000008.1:0-4917 GCA_035492395.1 Trinickia sp.
TCGAATCGCATGGTGTTCCTTTGTTGCTATTGGCGTTGAAATGAAATGCCCCCGGAGGCGCGGGTGCGCCGTGAGGACTGCCAATTTTGCGTGAGGGAACCGCGAGGTCGAATTCAGTTGGTGAAAGTACCGAGAAAAAAAACGGGCGCAGTCGGTGGAAATGCCCTTGCCTGTCGTTGACGCATATCAAACGAGTCGCGCTGTCGCTGCGTTATGCTGGCTGCAAATAAAGGTTTTTTGCAAGGTGGCGATCGTATGACGACGCGGCCTCGGTTGGTCCGTCGTCCGGAGGATCGCCGGCGCGCATGGCGCCGTTATCGAAGTGCGTAAATCGCCCGTGCTTGGCGGGCTGTGCGTGGAAATCGGGTTCTCGGAGCGGCCGATCGATTCGACGAAATCGGCCATCGTCAAGGGCGATGGCCAGTGAGAGCGTCAAGCCCAAAGCAAGTTTACTGCGCGATGGGCTTGGTGACGTCGCTGCCGAACCACTTCATCGAGATCTTCTTCATCGTGCCGTCCAGCTCCAGCGCGTCCAAGGCATCGTTGATCGCATGTTCGAACTTCGGATTGCCCTTGCGGAACGGGATGCCCATTTCCTGCTCGCCGCCCTTCAGGATCGAGCCGGGACGAAGCGGGAGATTGGCGTTCTTGATGATGTACGGAAGCATCAAACGGTCGTCGAGCGTGGCGTCGATACGTCCCGCCGCCAAGTCGCGCAGTTTTTCCGGCGCACCCGGATAGGTCTGCGCGTTGACGCCTTGTACCGCGCGAACCATTTGGTCGTAGTTCGTGCCGAGCGTGACGCCGATCTTCTTGTCGCCCTTGAATTCGTCGAGCGATTTGAATTCGCGCTTGTCGTCCTTGCGCTGAATCAGCTGCGCCGCCGAATACGTGTACGGTTGGCTGAAGTCGAGTGCTTCCTTGCGCTGCGGCGTGATGGTGACCTGGTTGACGATCACGTCGAATTTGCCGGCCTGCAAGCCGGCGATGATGCCGCTCCATTCCGTGGTGATGAACTGCGGCTTCACACCGAGCTTGGCCGCGACGGCTTTCGCCACGTCCACGTCGAAGCCTTCGAGCTCGCCGGCTGCGTTCTTGGAGTCGAACGGCGGGTAGGTGCCTTCGAGGCCGATGCGCAGTACGCCGCTCGATTTGACCGAGTCGAGCAGGTCTTGGGCATGTGCGCCGGCCGCGATGAAACTGAACGCGCTAGCGACGAGCGCCCCACGCAGAAGCGCGCCGATGATGTTCTTCGATTTCAATGTCCCCTCCTTGGATTTGAATTGCTTGCGCCAACCGTGCATGCGGCGGAACCACCGCCGCACAGGGTGTGGCAGGAGCCCGAACGATTGCACGTCGTGGAACGGTATCACTTTTCGTCATGGCGGGCACTCGCGCCAAAATTCTCGGAGAGGGTGCGTGGCGCTGCCGCGGCGGTCGATCGAAGCAGGTGAGCTTCTACGGGAGTGCGTAGGCTTTCTTTGGCGCGTGCTGCGGCATGCTTGGAAGGCGGGCGATCAAGCGAGGACGCGAGCGGCGTCGCCTCCGACGCGCTGCGCGAATTTGCGCACGGTTTCCGTGGCGATTTCGACGAGGCGTTCCGCCCGGTTGGCGCCCGTGCGCCAAGCGATGACGAACGGCAACGGCGGCGGCGTCTCCATCCCCTCGAGCTTGCGAAGCACGCCCTTGTCCAGCAAGTCCAAAACGAGCGCGGAGGGCATGGCCGCGACGCCGAAGCCGGCCTGCGTGAGCTGGATCATCGCCGCGAGCGAGTTGACGCAGCTTACCCGCGCATCGTTGACGCCGTACGACTGCATCAGCCGCAGCAAATCCTGATGCGGGCGGGAATGGCGCGAGTAGGTGATGAGACGCTCGGCGCCGATGCGGCGCAGCGCGGCCGTCATCGTTTCGTCGGGCTGCTTGGAGCGCGTGTCGGCATCGGCGGCCGCGATCCAGTCGATCGAGAGTTCGAGCACCTCGATGCTGCGCAGCGACTCGTCGCGCACCATGTCGGTTTGAATGACGAGGTCGAGCATGCCGTGGCGCAATTGCTCGTTCAAGTTCAGCGCGGTTTCGGTCGTGACTTCGATGTCGAGATTGGGGTAGTGGTGCGTCGCGTCCGCCACGAAATCGACGAACCACGAGTGAATGGCGCTATCCATCGCGCCGATCCGGATCGTGCTGGCGGCAACGTGTTCGTCTTGCACCGAGGCGTAGAGCTCCAGCATCGAGCGGCTGACGATCTCTGCGTGATGCAGCACGCGTTCGCCCGCGCGCGTGAGCGTGACCCCCTTCGGCTCGCGGTTGAACAGCTTCGTGCCGAGTTCCTGTTCGAGCACCGAGATGCGGCTCGAGATGGCCGCCTGCGTCGAATGGAGCTTTTCCGCCGCAAGACTGAAGCTGTGAAGCTTGGCCACCCAGATAAACGTTTCGAGAAACTTCAGATTCATGCCCGTGCTCCACCGTCACCCGAAGCGAACAAGGGCCGGGCGGATGCGTTTCATCCAACCCTTGCTCGCTCGTTCTCAAACATCTTCGTTACATCACATGTCGCGTTACATGAACGCGTTCAAAAGCACGATATTGACGATCAGCAAGGCGATCGCCGTCGGCACCTGCGCCCGAATCACGCCGTATTTATTCGGCAATTCGAGCAGCGCCGCGGGGACGATGTTGTAGTTTGCCGCCATCGGCGTCAAGAGGGTTCCGCAGTACCCTGAGAACATGCCGATTGCCGCGATCGGCGCCGGATTGCCGTGGAATACGCCGATCAGCACCGGTACGGCCACGCCGCCCGTCATCACAGGGAAGGCGGCGAAGCCGTTGCCCATGATGATCGTGAAGATCGCCATGCCCGCGCAGTAGACGGCCACGGCCAGCAGCCGGTAGTCCAGGTTGATGTAAGCGGTAATCAAATGCGCGACGGCCTTGCCCACGCCCGCATCAGCGAAGACCAGGCCGAGCATGCCGAGCAGTTGGGGCAGCACGACGGCCCACGACAGCGCATCGACAAGACGCCGAGCTTCCTTGACCGATTGCCCGACGGAATCGCGCGTCAGCAGGCAAGCGAAGATCAACGCGACGACGCAGCCGATGCCGAACGACGCGAGCGTGGCGTTCTTCGGGTCGATCAGCGCGACCCCGCCGAATACGAGTCGCGGCGCGAGCAGCGTGCCCACGACGGTCACGAGCGGAATCGTCAGCGCCGGCAGGAAGAGCGTGTTGCCGAGCCGCTTGGCGCTGGTGCGGCGCGCGTCCTCCGACGGCATGTTCGGCTTGGCGCCGACCACGCCGCCGATGCCGGCGACCACGGCCATCGCAATGACGAGCACGCCCACCACGTCGGTGGGCAAGCGATCGCCCGCGAGGAAGATCACGCCGTAGACGATCCAGAACCCGCCCGCGAGAAAGCGCTTCGGATGGGCGCGGTCGCTGACGATGATGCCGCCGATGACGAACAGCAGAATGCCGAGCAGCCAGAAAAAGGCGTTGAGCGAGACGATCATGCGTTTTCTCCTTGCGGCTGGGCGGCGGCGTCTTGCCGGCCGGCGTCATGAGGATGCGGCTCCGGCCCCGGGGCCGGCTTTGTACCACCGGCATGGCGCGCGAGCCAACGGTCGAGCCGGTATAAGCGGAAACTTTGAATCAGGAATGCGGCGAGCGCGGTCGGCATGCCCCACACCGCCACGTGCATCGGCTC
The DNA here is from genome assembly GCA_035492395.1 of Trinickia sp. Lineage (GTDB taxonomy): Bacteria > Pseudomonadota > Gammaproteobacteria > Burkholderiales > Burkholderiaceae > Trinickia. The sequence continues at coordinate 3,701 of DATJJH010000008.1, forward strand.
GACGACGATGCCGGCTTCCTTGAGGAACGTCACCATCAAGACGATGGCGCCGAACGCGACGAAGATGTCTTCGCCGAAGAACAGCCCGACGTTGTCGCAGGCGGCGGCGAACGCCCGCAGACGGTAGCGGACGGCATCGGTCAGCGTGCCGAAGCGCGTTTCGGCGGCGCCCTCGGTCATCGGCGCAACGAGCGGCCGAACCATCTGCGCGTGGCCGCCGAGCCCGGTCAGGCCCAGCGCGGCGGTGATCTCGCGCACGAACAAATACACCATGAGCAAGCGCCCCGGCGTGGCGGCGCGAATACCCGAGATCCACATCTGCGCGCGCTCGCGCAGGCCATGCCGCTCGAGCAGACCGACCACGGCAAGCGGCAGAAGGATGATGAGCGGAATCACGCGTGTCTTGACGAAGCCGCTTCCGATGGCGGACAGCACATGATCGAGCGGGAAATGCGCGGCGAAACCGGTGGCGATCGCGGCTACGGCCACGATCAGCATCGGGTTGAATCGCAGCAGAAAACCGGCGGCGATCACGGCGACGCCGATGAGCGGATAGAGATTCACTGCGGTATGCACGGATGGTCCTCCTTGGCAGCGGGTGGATGCCGTCCCGCGCGGAACGCGGGACGGGCGGTATGGCGCGTTGACGGCCTCGCGCTCGTAGTAGTGAGGGTTACGCGGCGCGGCCGTATCCGCCGCCGCCCGGCGTTTCGATGACGAACACATCGCCGGGGTTGACCGTGGCCGTGTGCGTCGCGCCGAAGTGGTCCACTTCGCCGCTTGCGCGTTCGATCCAATTGCGCCCGACGCTGCCCGCTTCGCCGCCCGCGAGGCCGAACGGCGGGACGCGGCGGCGGTTGGCGAGGATGTTCGCCGTCATCGTCTGCGTGAAGCGGATCCGCCGCACCGCTCCGTCGCCGCCGGCTTGCCGGCCGGCGCCGCCGCTGCCCGAGCGAATCGCGTGCTGCTCGACGATCACGGGGAAGCGCCACTCGATCACCTCGGGATCGGTCATCCGCGAGTTCGTCATGTGGGTCTGCACGGCCGATGTGCCGGGGTGCGTCCCGCCCGCCCCCGAGCCGCCCGCGATCGTCTCGTAGTATTGATGCGCGTCGTCGCCGAACGTGAAGTTGTTCATCGTGCCTTGCGAGGCGGCCATCACTTCGAGCGCGCCGTAGAGCGCGTCGGTGATCGACTGCGAGACCTCGACGTTGCCC
>DATJJH010000009.1:0-16684 GCA_035492395.1 Trinickia sp.
AAATCCTGGGCCGAGCGCGCCCGCACGGCCGTTTCAGGACCGGCGCAACCTGTCAGCACCGCCGCGATCGCGCACGCGGCAAGCAGCAGTATCGATTTCATCCAATCGTTCTCGCAAATGGTTGTGCTTCTCCACGGGAAAAACCGCGCGCCAGGCCGCTCGCGGCGCCGCTTTAGTCCGTGCCGTCCCAACGCGGCATGGACACCGTCACGACGGTCCCCCGTCCTGGCTTGCTGTCGACTTTCACCTCGCCTTCGTGACGCGTGACGACCGTTTTCACGAGCGCCATGCCGAGGCCCGCACCCTGCGTCTGCGGCTGCCCCGGTACGCGAAAGCGCCGAAAACGCTCGAACAAATGCGCCCTCGCCTCTTCGGCCATGCCATAGCCTTGGTCGGCGATCGTGCATTGAATGCGGCCTGGCGAGGCGTCCATCAGCGACACCTGCACGAGGGTGTCGTTCGGGCTGTACTTGACGGCGTTGTTCAGCAGGTTCGTTACCGCCCGTGTCATCAACGACCGGTCGGCGCGAATCCAATAGGCCTCCCCTTCGAAATGCGTCTCGATTCGAATGCGTTTGGCGCGCGCCTGCGGCCAAATCTCGTCGCTCGCATCGAGCACGACGTCAACGAGATTGACGGGTTCGAACTGGTAGGTCTGCGATTCCGCGCGCGTCAATTGCACGAAGTCGTCCGCCAGCGTCAGCGCTCGCCGCGTGTAGCGCTCGATGTGCTCGAGCAACGTGCGCACTCGCTCGGAGCGCGTGGCGGCCATCTCTTCCTCGATCAACGCGAGCACCGAAGCATGCGGCGAGCGCATGTCGTGAGAGAGCAGCCTCATCGCATCTTCTCGCGCCTGCTCCGCCGCATGGAGCGCGGTGACTTCCACGAGGCCGACGGCCCAGTATCCGGAAGGCTCTCCGCGCGCATCGCGGCAGCGCGCATAACGTAGCAGATGGTCGCGCCCGGTGCGATCGCATACCTCGATTCCGCGCTTGACGGTCCAAACGCCCGCGGCATCGGTGGGATCGAGGACCTCGGGCCAGCGCGCCTTCAGTTCGTCGTCCGAAACAGTCTCGGGTCCTATCGATTTAATGAACTTCATTTCGCCGAGGGCATCGGTCAACAGTCGCCCTTCCGGCGGGACGCTGCCCACGAGAGCAAAGTGGGCGCGAGCCGCCTTGTTCGCAATGCAAACCATCCCTTGCCGATCGGCGATCAGAATCGGCTCGGGCAAGCTGTTAAGGCAGTCCCATACGAACCGCTTCATGTCCTGGATGCGGTCCGCGGCCTGCTCGACGAGCCCAATGTGCTGCTCGAGCGCATCCCCACGGACCGTGCGTGGCCCCATGTCGACGTTCGGCAAGATGTCGGCGTCGTCGGCCAGCCGCGCGAGTTCGCGCTGCAGGCGAGACATCGTCATTTCAAGCCTGCGCCAGCTCCACAGGGGATAGACGGTCAACAGCGAAACGAGCGCGGGGACGGGCGAGATCCAGATCGAAGCACCGTCGAGCAAAGCGGCGCTCAGCACGAGCGAGACGAGGCCGAGCGCGGCAGTGAGCAGCAGCGTACACCACGGTGAAAAGAAAAAGAGCGCGCTCAGCAACGCCGCGATCGGCGCGAGCGATATCAGGAAACGCCAAGCCGGCTCCACGGGGCGAATTGCACTTCCCTTGAGCAGCGTACTTAGGACGTTGGCGTGCAACAAAGTGTCGGACGTCGGACCGAATCGGCCCGCTATCGGTGTTGCCAAGTGCGCCATCAGCCCGGAGGCCGTCAAGCCGACGAATACGATTTTGCCGCGCAGCGCCTCCGGCGAGACTTGTCCGTCAAGCAGCCGCCGGGCCGATACCTGCCCCCCTCCCGGCACCTCGCCTGAAAACGGAATCAGAATGCGTGAATGGTTCCGCTCGAACGCCGCATCCGTCGAGGCGACGGCTTGGGCGATGGACTGCCCCGCGGTCGCACGGTATCGACCGTCAGCGACGGCGATTTTCCCGCTCCGGATGTCGGCGACTAGCGGCACGACAAGATAAGGCCAGCTTGCGTCGCCCGTGCGCTCGCGCAACCGCACGCCACGCACGATCCCGTCGGGATCGGCCTGCACGTCGATATGTCCCATGCCCGCCGCCGCCGAAGCCAACACCGGAACAGGCTCGACAGCCTCACTTTGGGTACGCGGATCGACGAAGAGCGGCAAGAAAGTGGGGGCCTCGCGAAGCGCCTGCGCCAATACGGCGTCTTCGTCCGAGGGCTCCGTCAACAGCACGTCGTATACGATAGCGGCCGCGCCGGCTTTCGCGACCGCATCGATCAGTCGGGCCTGCGTCGACCTCGGCCACGGCCACCGTCCAATGTCCGAAATACTGGCGTCGTCGATCGAAACGAGCGCGATTTCGCTCGCGAGCGGCTCGGCGCGCAACGTCACCAGATGGTCGTATACAAGTCGATCGAGGTTTTTCGTCAACGGGGAAAACGCGCAAGCGAACACCATCGCTACGCCGACGGAGCCGATGGCGAGCCACTCGCATACGAAGCGCCGCCAAACGCCAAGCGTCGGCCCACGCGTCGAATGCACGCCCGAAAACGACGCGAACGATTCTTTCTGCGTCATACGCTCGTCTTTCAATTGGCCAGCGTAAACGCGTGGACGGCGCCAGGCGTTTCGTAGAAGCGGCCCTGGTCGTATTGTTCGGCTACGACGCGCCAGTAGTAGTCGCCCGCCGGCAAATCGGAAACGACAAGCGAGGTGCCCGTCAAATCGACTGCGTCGATCATCGCATCGTGCAGATCGCTGTAGCGCGACAACACGAAGCGAAAACGCGCATCGGCCTGCCCTCGCGACGCCCGCCAAACGAAGCGGTAGTCATGCGAGTCGGCTCGCGGCGCCGCACTGGCCGTGACCTCGTTGGCGCGGCGCTCGAACGCATACACCCGCGGCAGGCCTTCGAGACCCGCGGCATCGATCGCGGACACCCGCACGAAATACGTGCCGTCGGGCAGCTCCGGAAACACGGCGGACGGCGCTTGCACGTACGCCTCGCGGATCAGATCGAGCAGGTCGGCGTCGCGCGCGATCTGCACGCGATAGCCCACAGCGGCGCTCGCCGGCTCGATGTCGAATGCGACGGCGCGGCCGTCCTGCACCTTCGAGGGATGGCGCAGCCGGGGCGCCGGCAGAAGCGAGCGAGCGGCGCCGACCGCGCCGTCGTTCGGGGTCGCGCTGCCTTGCCCGGCGTCGACGAATTGCGATGCGCTCGCTTGCCATTGCGCTTTCCCCGGAGTCGCATTGGCCGTGGCGCCCACGGCCACCTTGCCGTCGAGCACCTCGACGGCCGTCATCGACGGCAGAACGTTCACCCGGAAATGCGTGCCGCGCACGCCCGCGACGATGGCCGGCGTGCGCACTTCGAAGCGATCGCCGGGCTGCTTCGCATGCGTCACCTCGTTGGTGACTTCCCCTTTCTCCAGCTCGATGACGCGTTCGTCGATCCCCGTCAGCGCCATCTTGCGCAGGATCGCCAGCACGATGCAGCTGTTCGGCGTCAGGCTGACGTAAGAACCATCGGCTAGTTCGAGCGTGGCGAAGCCGTCCGGACCCGTGCTGACCGTGTCGTTTTCGCCGAGCGTTCGCTCAAGAAGCAGGGGTACGTCAGGCGCGCCGCGACGCCCGCGGGTCGTCACGAGCCCACTCAGCGCGACGACGCTCACGGGCATTGCATCTCGGCGCAACAATGCGAGGGGCAGCCGCAACGTCATACCCGACGGCAAGCGTCGCGGTGCGCTGAGGTGATTGAGATGGGCAAGCGTGCGCCACGCGCGAGCATCGGCCAAGTAGCGCAGCGCGACGTCGTAAAGGGTATCCCCGGCCCGCGTGACATACGCAGCCGTCGCTCCCATGTCGACGGGAGCTCGCGCACGCGCGGACGACATAAAAAGCAGCGCGAACACTGCACCGGCGGCTGCCGCCCGCAAGCTTTTCCGCAGCCCGCGGCGGCCTGCTTTCCGACAACGGGCGGCTTCATCGCCCATAGCTGCGGAGCAGACCATCGTTTGGATGGGCATCGTCGTATGTCTCAATGCTCTGTTGTTCTATATAAATACCGGCGTCGGGATTGACGGCGGTCGCTCGCGTGAGCGAAATCGATCTACGACTCGATAATCGACGCGATCTTCACGGAATGACGTAACCAGCGAGCATATCCAAATTTGCGCGACCGTGCTCGAAAATTGCGTTGTTTTCGTCTTCTTTCGCATGACTGGTGCGCCTTCCACTGAGTGAAACGGCGGCATGAACGCAGCCCCTCAAACAATTGCAAACAAATGTCAATTGCTTCTTCGCCCGTAACCAGCCAAATTTTCTTCTTGCGTCGGCGCTGTACAATCCGAGAAAATCGCAGCCAGTCCGGCCGTTCGCCGGGGCACAGGCTTGGGCATTCATCCATTCGGACCGAGACCAATGAAGATCGCCTATTTGGAAGACGACGACATTCTTGCTGAACATATCAGCGCCATATTGTCGTCGAACGGTCACGAGTGCGCGGTATTCCGCGATGGCAGTCAGCTCATTCGCCGCTTGAAACGCGAGCATTTCGATTTGTTGGTGCTCGATTGGAACGTGCCGGGTGTAACTGGACATCAGGTGACGATCTGGGCGCGCGCGAATCTCAGCGAACGGGTGCCGATCCTGTTTATGACGAGCCGTTCGCTCGAAGCGGATATCGTCGCCGCGCTGACGGCCGGCGCCGACGATTACATGATCAAGCCGATTCGAAGTGGCGAATTGCTGGCGCGCATCGCCGCGCTGAGCCGCCGCGCCCATCCGAGCGATGCAGCGTCTCAAGCCGCCATTGAGGTGGGGCAGTACCGCGTCGACCCCACCGGACGAGCGTGTTACTTGCGGGAAGAGCCGATCGAATTGACGGGCCGCGAATTCGACCTGGTGCTGCTGCTGTTTCAATATGCGGGGCGCGTGCTCTCGCGCGAGCACATTGGCGGAACGCTGTGGGGACAACCGCCGAACGCGATTTCGCGCACGCTGGATACGCACATGTCGCGCGTGCGGACAAAATTGCAGCTGAAACCCGAACACGGCGTCAAGCTGATGCCGGTCTACGGACACGGATATCGCTTGGAAGTCGTGCACGATTCGGCAAGCGACGCCGTCCCCCGCGAAACCGAACCGCAAGCGTTCAGCCATTAGCGACACCGGCGCCCTTGCAATAATCGTGCAAGGCGCCGCTCTTCCGTCTTGATCCATATCAACGTCGTTTCCGCGCGACTCGGAAAAATACGTATGAAGTTTCGGCGAAAAACGCCGTAACACACGTCATAGGCGCGCCGCTTTATTGGGGCCGGCGCCGCTCCGAGGTTTTTGCGAGTAACGAACATGGATGCTCCGCCCGACGCGCCGGACAACGCGCAGCCGCATGCGATCGATCCATCGCACGGTTCGCTGCGTCGCCGGTTTGCCAACGTCAAGCTGCAAACGCTATTGCTGATCGCGGCGCTGTGGTTCGCGCTCGGCGCACTAACGCTATGGGACGCCAACGCGGAAATGCGCAGCGCCCGCACCGGCGCCGCGGCGCTCGCCGACGCACTAGCGGCGCATACCGTTCGCGTCATGCGAGAGGCGGAACAAGTGGCGGCGCTCGTCTCGTGGCAAGTGCAAAACGACGGCGTGTCGATTCCGCTCGCTTACTATGTCAGTTCGGGCCTGCTCAAGCTCGATGTCTTCGTGCAGGTCGCCGTCATCGATCCGCAAGGCTATCTGCGCGCGTCGACGGTGCCCGGGTTCCACCCCATCGACCTGTCCGACCGCGAGCATTTTCGCATCCATCTGCATGATTCGAGCACGGCCCTGATGATCGGCAAGCCCGTCGTTGGGCGCGCGAGCGGCAAAGCCTCGCTGCAGTTATCGCAGCGGATCAGTTCGCTGAACGGGCGCTTTCTCGGCGTCGTCGTCGTATCGGTCGATCCTGCCTATTTCACCGAACTCTACAACGGTCTGCGCATCGGCAAGAACGGCGTCGTGGCTGTCGTGGGCACGAAAGATTATGTCGTGCGCGCGCTGCGCTCGGGCCGCGATCAAGCCGTCGGCGCGACGCTGCCTACGCAAGACCCATTGCGGCGCGCGCTTGCGCAATCGCCATCGGGTAATTTGCGGACGACTTCCTTCGTCGACAGCCGCGACACCATCATCAGCTACCGCACGCTCACGGGCTATCCATTGGCCGTGGCCGTTGGCTATTCGACCGACGAGTTTCTCGCGGCGTGGCGCATGCGCAGCCTTCTTCTGTTGCTGGCCGCCGTGCTGCTCACGGTGCTGATCATCGGCGCGGAGCGCCGCACGAAGACGCTGCTATCGAATCTGGCGGCCGCCAACGATCGAGAGATCGCAAAGGGTGCGCAGCTCGAACAGGCCCGCAGCGACGCCGAAGCGGGATCGCGCGCGAAGAGCGCGTTTCTCGCCACGATGAGTCACGAGATCCGCACGCCGATGAACGGCGTCATCGGCATGACAGAGGTCTTGACGCGATCGGCGCTCTCGGCCGACCAGAAGGAAATGGTCTGCACGATCCGCGATTGCGCCTGCGCGCTGCTCAAGATCATCGACGACATCTTGGACTTCTCGAAGATCGAAGCCGGCAAGCTGCAAATCGACTGCGTGCCGACGTCGATCGAGGACATCGTCGACAGTCTCACGACGTCGCTCGCGAACGTGGCCGATGCACGCGGGGTGGCCCTGCGCGTCTATGTCTCGCCCGCCTTGCCCGCGAGCGCCCTGTTCGACGACACGCGCCTGCGGGAGATTCTCTATAACCTAGTCGGCAATGCCATCAAGTTTTCATCGGGCCGAGCCGGCGTTCCGGGGCAGGTGTCCCTGCGCGCTACGTTGGAGCAAGGCGATGCGCCTCGCGTGCGATTCGACATCGGCGATAACGGCATCGGCATGACGGCCGAAACGCTCACGAAGCTCTTTCAGCCGTTCAGCCAAGCCGAGGCTTCGACCACGCGGCGCTTCGGCGGCACGGGGCTGGGGCTCGCCATTTGCCGGCGTCTCGTCGCCTTGATGGACGGCGAAATGTCGGTCCGAAGCGAGCCGGGGCGAGGTTCGACATTCACGGTCACCCTCCCCTTGCGCATCGCGCCGGCAAACGCGGCGCGCCAACTCGCCGATCTGTCGGGGCTCGCTTGCATCGTCGTCGCCTCGCCGGACTGGCGTTGCGACGATGCCGGCGACTATCTGCGCCACGCGGGCGCGCAAGTCGAGATCGCGGCCGACGCCTACGACGCACGTCAAGCGCTCGCGCGCGCGACGCTCCCGCGTGTGCTCGTCCGCGACGAACGCTGCACGGTCGAAGATGTGGCGCCGCATGGGTCGCAAGAAGCGACGCGCCTGGCCGGCGATGTCGTGATCGCGGCCTCGCGCAGTCTTAGCCTGATGTCGCGCACCGGCGGCACGGTGTCGATCGGCGCGCAGGCACTGCGGCGGCGCGTGCTCGTCGACGCCGTTGCGCTCGCCGGCGGCCGGGGAACGGTCGGTACGCTGACGGACGAACGCGAAGACGAACTTGCTCGTCGCGACGCCGGCGATGGCGTCACGCTACTCGTCGCCGAAGACGATGAGATCAACCGCCGTGTGATCTCTCGGCAATTGGCGCTGCTCGGCTATGCGGCCGATATGGCCGTCGACGGTGAGCAAGCGCTCGAAATGTGGCGCGCCGGTCCTTACACACTGGTGTTGACCGACCTGCACATGCCGCGGCGCGACGGCTACGAACTCGCGCAGGCGATCCGTGCGGAAGAGGCGCAAGGCGTGCGCGCGCGCGTGCCGATCGTCGCGCTGACGGCCAATGCGATTACGGGCGAAGCGAATCGCGCGAAGGCGCTCGGCATCGACGATTACTTGACGAAGCCGCTCAAGCTGAACTTGCTCGAGCAAGCGCTCGCGCAGTGGACGAGCGCGCAGGCCTCCAGCCGCCCCAAGGACGAGGCCAACGCCGTCATACGCGACGCTGCGCGCACCTCCGAACTACGGCCCAACGACCGGGCGGCGGCGCCCGCGCCGATTCAAAACGACGAGCCGGCAACGATCGTCGATGTCAACGTACTCAAGAGCATCGTCGGGGACGATCTAGAAACCGTTCAAGCGCTACTCGTGGAATACATCGAATGCTCCGCCGGCCTGGCCGACCAGTTGAGCGGACATATGAAAGAAGGCCGTGCGCGCGAAGCGGCGAGCGTGGCGCACAAGCTCAAGTCGTCGTCGCGTTCGATCGGCGCCCTGCCGCTCGGCGAACTCTGTGCGCGAATCGAGGCCGCGGCGTCGGCCGGCGAGGCCCACGACTTCGCGCAACTGAGCACGCGATTCGATGCGTCGTATCGGCAAGCGATCGAAGTCGCCCGCGGCATCGCCGCGAGCATCGACGTTGAGCCGTCCGTCTGATGCCGCCACACCCGAGACGCGCGCGATTGCTGCGTTGCCGCGTGGGCGTGGCGGCGCTTGCGAGGGATGCCCGGAAAAACTTACGCGAAACGGAGCGCGATTTTACCTGCCATCCCGAGTCAGGTCCGCCGCCGATCAGAGCCCGGCGACGCGGAACTGCTCCGGGTCTTTGCCCTTCAACCAACGGGGCCGTGGGCCGCGCCCGCCCCACGTCTCGCCCGTCTCCGGGTGACGAAACCGCGGTGCGCCGTTCGAAGCGCCGCGAGCCTTTCGGCGCGTGCCGAACACGTCATCCGGGGTGAAGCCGAACGCGGCGATCGTTTCGCGCACGGTCGAGAGCGCTTGTTCCGCCTCTACCTGCCGCGCTTGTTCGATCTCGGCATCAAGCTCTTGTTTCCTTGCCAGCAATTCCTTGTAAGTCGCCACGGACTCAGTCCTCCATACGGTTTGTCGTCAGCGCGGCGCTTCCGTCGATCATCTCGCGACGTGATGCCGCAGACTTCGCAACGGCGCTCACGCGCCCAAACTGCCCTGCCCGTAGGCACAGCCGGCACAGCGTAAGCAATAGTCATGCCCATTTTTCGCATTCGCACGCGTCACGCGGGCGCGCGACCCGGTGCAGCTAGGCTGTCGATCGATGGGGGCAGGAGAAAGCGACGGCCAACTCAATGCTTGACCATACCGGCCGAGTCGCTGCCGTCGATGTCGGGCGCTTCGACGACAGCGAGCGGCAACGTCACGGTCAGCGCAAAGCCTTGCCCGGGCGCGGTTCGCACCGCGAGTTCGCCGCCTAGTCGCGCGGCTCGCTCGCGCATCCCGATCAGACCGAACGATTTCCGGTTGCGTCGTGCATCGGATAATGCGCCGCGCCCGTTGTCGCTGATCTTGACCATGCAAAACGGGTCTTCGCGAGCAATCTCGATCGTGACCTCGCTCGCGCCGGAGTGGCGGGCGATGTTCGTCAACGCCTCTTGCACGATGCGGAAGACCTCGGTGCCGCTGTCGGGATTGAACGCGACTTCGCCCGCGTCGAGCTGCGCGTGTACGGCGATGCCATGGCGCGCCGAGAACTCCTGAATGAACCAGTCGATCGCGGGGATCGGGCCCAGATCGTCCAGCATGACGGGACGCAGATCGGCGGCAATGCGCCGTACCGATGCGACGAGCTGGTCGATGACGCCGTAGATGCCGCGCAGCGCCCCTCGCGACATCTCATCCAGCTTGCCTTCGATCGTTTGCTCGAAACGCCCCATGTCGATCTTGAGCGCGGTCAGCAGTTGCCCGAGATCGTCATGCAATTCGCGAGCGATGCGCGTTTTTTCCTCTTCGCGAATATGCTCGATGTTGGCCGACAATCGTTGCAATTCCTCACGCGACTCGCGCAGCGCCTCGTTCGCGCGCCGCCGTTCGGTCACGTCGAGAATCCAGCCCACCATGCGGTAAGCCATGCCCGACGCATCCCGCAACGCTTGCGCGCGGGACTGTATCCAGCGGTATTCGCCGGCCCGCGTGCGCACCCGATATTCAACGTCGTACGGATGCTTTTCTTGCGTATGCGCTCTGAGCGCCTGCGCCACGCGCTCGACGTCGTCGGGGTGAATGATCTGGTAGTGCGCCTGCATGTCGTTGGGCAGTTCGTCTTCGTCATGCCCGACGATCTCGCGAAAATGCGGCGACAGATACAAGGCGCCCGTGCGAGGATTCCAATCCCACAGGCCGGCGCTCGCGCCGCTGACGGCCAATTGGAACCGCTCCTCGCTCGCCGCGAGTTCGGCCGACGCACGATTGCGCTCGATCGCATAACGGATCGCTCGGCTCAGCAGCGCCGCCTGGATCTCGCGCTTGAGCAGATAGTCCTGCGCGCCTTCTTGAATCGCCACGAGCCCCACCGAAATATCGGAGAGCCCCGTCAACACGAGCACCGGCGTATCGGGCGCCACCTGGCGAAAGCGCCGGAACGTATCGATGCCGTTGCCGTCGGGCAAGCCCAGATCGAGCAGGACCACGTCGAAGCGCGCATGCTCGGCGTGCGCGAGCGCGTCCGTCAAAGTCTCCGCATGCGTCAAACGATGCGCGAATTCGGTGATGTCGATGAGCGCCTCGCCGATGATCAGCGCATCGGTGGGGCTGTCCTCGACCAGCAGGACGTCGACGGAAGGACGCGTATTCAATTGCGAACCGGAGGAAGCGTGACGACGCCGAACCAAAACTCGTTGATGCTGCGCACGACGTCGATGAACCTGGCGAAATCCACGGGTTTCGTGATGTAGCAATTCGCGTGGAGGCAGTACGACTTGATCACGTCCTCTTCCGACTTCGACGTCGTCAATACGACGACCGGAATATTGCGCAGCTCTGGGTCTTGCTTGAGTTCATAGAGCACTTCCCGCCCGCTCATGCGCGGCAAGTTCAAATCGAGGATGATGAGCCCCGGATGCAACGGCCCTCGCTGGGCATACTTGCCGCGGCCCCTCAGGTAATCCATGGCGTCCACCCCGTCCTCGACGATGTCGAGGGGGTTGACGACCTTGTATTGCTCCATCGCCTCCCGAGTCAGCATGACGTCGGTGGGGCTGTCCTCGACCAGCAGGATGTGGACCAGGTTGCCGCTGTCATCGCGTAGCATGAGCATTCACTCCCGAGAACGATGCGTTAGCCTCGGATCGACGCGGCCTGAACGGGTGCGCTTGCCGCGCGGGCCAACGTGAAGAAGAACGTCGTCCCTTCGCCCGGTGTCGATTCGACCCAGATTTTTCCGCCGTGGTGTTCGACGATCCGTTTGCACAACGCGAGCCCGAGCCCCGTGCCCGGATATTCGCGGCGCGTATGCAATCGCTGGAAAATCACGAAGATGCGATCGAAGTACTGTTCGGCAATCCCGATTCCGTTGTCCGCGACCGAGAATTGCCATTCGTCGCCGGCCGCTTTCGCGGCGACGTGGATGCGCGGCGATCGATCCTCGCCGCGAAACTTAATGGCATTGCCGATGAGGTTCTGAAACAGCAGCGCCAATTGCGTCGAGATGCCCTGCACGACCGGAAGCGGCTCGTGCGTCACTTCGGCGCCCGTTTCCTGTATGACGACGGCAAGGTTCTTTACCGCGATCTCGAGCGCCTGCTCGACAGGCGCGGGCTGCTTCGGATCCTCCAGACGCCCGACGCGCGAGTAGCTGAGCAGATCGTCGATCAGCGACTGCATCCGCGTTGCGCCATCCACCGCGTGCCCGATGAACTCGTCCGCGCGCTCGTCGAGCTGCCCCTGATAGCGTCGTTGCAGGATCTGCAGCGGCCCGGCCACCGCGCGCAGCGGTTCCTGCAGATCATGCGAAGCGACATAGGCGAACTGTTCGAGGTCGCGGTTGGAGCGCGCGAGTTCCTCGGTGCGCTGACGCAGCTGCCGCTCCGCGCGCTTTCGTTCGGTGATGTCGGCGATCGCACTCAGGACGAACATGCCTTCGGACGTCTCGATCGGGTTCAAGCCGATCTCGATCGGAAATTCCGAACCATCGCGCCGCAACCCGAACAAGTCGCGCCCGGTGCCCATCGGACGCGCCGACGAGTTCGCGAAGAAGACAGACCGGTAATTGCCGTGATGCGCGCGAAAGCGCTCGGGCACGAGCTTTTCGATGGGCTGACCGATCAGCTCGGCCCGCGCATAGCCGAACAGCCGTTCCGTTTGCGTATTGACGAGCGTCATCCTGCCTTCGGCATCCACCATGATCATCGCGTTGGGCGCCGCTTCCACCGCCACGCGGAACCGTTCTTCGGCACGACGCCGCTCGGTGACGTCGTGCACGACCATCACCGAGCCGACGAGTTTGCCCTCGGAGTCGAACGTCGGAGCGCCGTTCGCATCGACGTGCGTGCGCTTGCCGTCGCGGCCCACGAGCACCATGCCGTCCGCATGCCCGACGCTGCGCCGCTCGCGCATCGCGGTCAGGGCCGGGTTCTCGGTCAGACTATCGTCGGCGGCTCGCTCGATTCGCACCATCTCGTCGACGGGCCGTCCCAGCGCCTGCGTTTGGCTCCACCCTGTCAATGCTTGCGCGACGCCGTTGAAAAACGTGATGCCGCCGCCGACATCGGTTGCGATGACCGCTTCCCCGATACTGGCGAGCGTCACCTCGAGCAATTCCTTCTGCTCGAACTGCAAACGCGCCGCGACCGCCTCGTCATGCAGCAAACGTCGCGCCAAATACCCGAACGACATACAGATGACGATCGTCAACGCACCCGACGCAAGGCAGATCACGACCGCCAGATCCCGCGTGCGGCGCGCGTTCGCCTGCCGCACCGCCAATTGTGCGGCGACGTGGCGCTCCATTTGGGCGACGGTCGCCCGTGCGCGGTCCATGAACGCCTTGCCCGTATCCGTCAGCACGACCGCTTGAGCGGCCGCGAACCCCTGCGCGCGCCGCGTATCGACGACCCGCTGAAGCTCACGGCGTTTTTGATCGAGTTGCCCGCGCAGCAGCGCGAGGTGCTGCTCTTGCGACGCGTCGCCCTTGAGCAGGAACGCCAGATGATCGAGTTGCCGGGCGATCTGCGGCTCGGCCTCGAGATAGGGCTCGAGGTAGTCGTCACGCCCGGTGATGACGAACCCGCGTTGGCCCGTTTCCGCATCGCGCGCCAGCGCGAGCAGGCTCTCCAGGCTAGCGTAGACATCGTTCGAATGCTGGACCTGAGCTTCGCTGTCGTACAGGGTGATCGTCCCCAGGGCGCCGACGACCGCGGTGACGAGCATCAGCAAGCCGATGACCGGCACGCCCCATTCGACCCAGCGCGACGCCTTGCTGCGAATACGTTTGACTGCCGTGTCCATTTCCCCTCACCTCGAATGCGCGCACGGCGCATAGATACAAGATAGGAAATTCAGCAGAAGAATCGAACGACAATTCGTCATTGGACGCAAATCGACCGTCTGCGCGGTCGATGCGTAATGGGTATGCATCAGCCGAACGCGCTACCGGTCCGTTCTTGCACCGAACGGGCGGTAGTCGGTGGGCCGAGCGCCGGTCCATTTGCGGAACGCACGATGAAACGCGCTGGGTTCGGCGAACCCGACGGCGACCGCGATGTCGGCGATCGTTCGTTCGCCGTCTTGCAAGGCGGCGATCGCCATGTCGCGACGCAAGGCGTCTTTGATCGATTGATACGTCTCGCCTTCGCGTTTGAGCTTGCGCCGCATCGTCGCCTCGGCGGTGCGAAACTCGGCAGCCAGCGTATCGGCGCCGGGCCACTCGGCGATCGGGCGCGCCCGCAACGCGCGGCGCACGCGCGCGCTCATCGAGTCGGGGTTGCGGTACTTGACGATGAAGCTGGCCGGCGCATTGCGCAAAAACGTTTTCAACGACTTTGCGGTTTGGATTACCGGAAGTTCGAGGAACGCCGGAGCGAGTTCGACGTAAGACGCGCGTTCACCGAAACGCAGGTCGTCGCAGAACATCGACCGATATTCGTGGCCCGCGGCCGGCTCGGCGCAGCTAAAGCGCGCGGCGTGCACCGGGATGCGGCGCCCGACGAGCCAACAAACGACGCCGTACACGAGAATGAAGTGGGTCGCATAGGCGAACATGGCCTTTTCCGGTACGCCTTCACGCAAGGTATAGACCAGCCGGACGCGCTCGCTCGTCGCGTCGACCTGCGCGATCATGTCGTCGAGCACGAGCCGCATGAAGCCGGTGGCGCGGGCGATCGCCTGCGCACCGTTGCGCGCCGTGAGCGCAGCCTGGCACATCGCGATGAAGCTGCCGCTGCGCATCGGGTGCGAATCCTGGCCGAAGAATTCGTCGTCGAGCTCGCGACCGATCGCATTCCACAGCGCGCCGTATTGAGCCGACGAGACGCGGCCCTGCGGCGAGGCGAGCAGGTGCGGCGCGATGCCGGCCTGCTCGAGCAAGGCCGATGGATCGACGCCAAGGCGCCGCACGCATTGAACGGCTTCTTCGACGAGGCTGACGGCGATGGTGCCTTTCTCTTTATCCATAACTCGCTTCGGCGGCGGATCCACCGGTCGCCCGGTTGCCCGATCGACCGTTGGCTTTTGACCGGTTGGCCCGCCCAATGGCAAATGCGCTCATGACGATTGAGCGGCCTGAGCATCGAAAGCCTCCGCCGCGCTGCCTAAACTTCGACGCTGAACGGCTTGCTCGCCGCGAGCGACGAGACGCCGTGGGCCACATCCCCTGGATTGGCCGCCGCCGGTGCTGGGCACGCCCGCGCGCAAAGCTCGACAGTGTAAAGCCCCTTCGACTACTTCGCACAACGACACCGCCATGGACGAGTTTTACACTGACGAACAACGAATGATCCGCGATGCCGCCCGCGACTTCGCGACGCAATGCCTCGCGTCGCACGCAGCGCAGTGGGACCGGGAAGGCGCGCTGCCGGCGAACGTGGTTCGGCAGATGGGTGAACTTGGCTTGCTCGGCATGATGGTGCCGGCCGAGCTCGGCGGCACCTACACCGACTACGTGGCCTATGCGCTCGCGCTCGAGGAAATCGCGGCCGGCTGCGCCGCCTGCGCCACGCTGATGAGCGTACACAACTCCGTCGGTTGCGGCCCGATTCTGAAGTTCGGGACGGCGGCGCAGCAAGCGCGTTGGCTGCACGATCTCGCGCTCGGCAAGACGATCGGCGCATTTTGCTTGACCGAGCCGCATGCGGGTTCGGAGGCGAACAATTTGAAGACGCGGGCCGTGCTCGAGGGCGGCCGCTGGATCATCGACGGCAGCAAGCAATTCGTCACGAACGGCGCTCGCGCCGGCGTGGCGATCGTCTTCGCGGTGACCGATCCCGAACTGGGCAAGCGCGGGTTGTCGGCCTTCATCGTGCCGGCGGACACACCGGGCTTCATGGTCGGCCGGCCTGAAACCAAGCTTGGCATCCGCGCATCCGACACCTGCCCCATTACGCTCGAAAACTGCGCGGTGCCCGAGGACAACCTGCTGGGCGCGCGCGGCGAAGGGCTCAAGATCGCCTTGTCGAATCTCGAAGGCGGCCGCATCGGCATCGCCGCCCAGGCCGTCGGCATCGCGCGCGCCGCCTTCGACGCGGCGCGGGCGTATGCCGGAGAACGGATCCAATTCGGCAAGGCCATCAAGGAGCATCAAGCCATCTCGCACATGCTAGCCGATATGGCCACGCGCTTGAATGCGGCGCGGCTGCTCGTGCATCATGCCGCGCGGCTGCGCACCGCGGGCAAGCCCTGCTTGTCGGAAGCGTCGCAGGCCAAGCTCTATGCATCCGAAGTGGCCGAGGAGGTCTGCTCCAAGGCGATTCAGATCCATGGCGGCTACGGCTATTTGGCCGACTATCCCGTCGAGCGCCACTACCGCGATGCGCGCATCACGCAAATCTACGAAGGCACGAGCGAAGTGCAGCGAATGGTCATTGCACGCAGTCTCTGATCGCTGGTGCAGCTGGCCATCCGGTTGCGGACGCAACCATAGGCCCACAGGCCGCCTCGGCCCCGCTCAAAAAAGTACGATGACGACCCGCACGCTTAGACGGGTTCATACCGCGGAGCCGAGGATTCGTAGTTCCATGCGCACAAGCACCCTCCAAACGAATAACGCCTACGTAAGAGCGGATTTGTGGCCTGGAAATCGGATCGTTATAGTGATCTCACTAAAGCGGAGCATGAAAAGCTCCGGCACGATCAGACCAGGCAAGCCAATCAACTCACCATACGGGGTGTCTCATGCTCTCCTTCCTGCGCTCTCTGTCTCGCGATGACCGCGGTGTCAGCTCGATGGAATATGCCGTGCTCGCGGGCATTATCGTCATCGCCGTCGTCGCGGCGGGCACGGTGCTCAGCAATACGACCGACGGCATCCCGGGCCTCTTCACGAAGCTGCTGACCACCGTCAACACGGCCGCCACCACGGGCAAATAAGCCACATTACGTTCCACCGCGTCGCGCGCGCTCGCCGCATGTCGGCGGGCCCGCCGGCGGCTGGATATCGGCCATGTCAGACGCAGTCAGCTATGCCGCCTGCGCGGCGTTGCTCGTCCTTTCGTACACGGACTTGAGCGCGCGGCGCCTGCCCAATTCGCTCGTTGCGATGTTCGCCGCGCTATACGTCCCGCATGCGTGGCTCGCGCATACGCCGTGGGCCTCGTGCGCGCAGCACGCCGCGACCGCGCTCGTCTGCTTCGCGATCGGCGCCGCGCTGCATGCGGCCGGACAGTTCGGCGGCGGCGACGTGAAGCTCGCGAGCGCCGTGCTGCTGTGGGC
>DATJJH010000010.1:0-16423 GCA_035492395.1 Trinickia sp.
CATCGCGTACAACCTGCTGAAGATGGTGAGCGGCGAAGGCGTGACGGTGGGGCCGTTCCTGCTCGGCGCGGCCAAGCCCGTGCACATTCTCACGCCGGCCGCGACGGTGCGACGCATCATCAACATGACGGCCGTGGCCGCCGCGAACGTGCGCGCGGAGTAAGCACCTTCGTACCCGGCGGTTCGGCTTCGGCGGGGCACATTGAGTCGATCGAATGCGTCGCCGCCCGTCGGAACGGCGCCGCGGCACAAGCGGAATAAAAAAGGCGGCTGCCCCATGGCAGTCGCCTTTTTTTCACTGACGCTCGATCGGCGTTACGCGTGGCGCCGGTCGAGTCGCGTCGCGATTTCTTACGCCGCGTGCCGTGTCGCACCGCCCGGCGCACGCCAACGCGCCAGCAGCTCGTTCCACTTCACGCGCACTGCCTTCAGGTTGTTCTCCTTCACGTGGCCGAAGCCGCGGATGCCGTCGGGCAGATTCGCAAGTTCGATTGCGAGCGGCAGATTCTCCGCCTTCAACCCTGATACGAGCTCACGCACCAGGCCCTCGTACTCGCCGATCAACGCACGTTCCGTGCGGCGCTCCTCGGTCTTGCCGAAGACGTCGAGCGTGGAGCCGCGCAGGAATTTCATCTTCGCGAGCAGCTTGAACGCCGATCCCATCCACGGGCCATATTGCTTCTTCACGAGGTGACCCTTCGCGTCCTTCTTCGCGAGCAGCGGCGGCGCAAGATGGAAATTGAGCTTCCAGTCGCCTTCGAACTGGGCTTGCAGCTTCGCGAGGAACGCCGGGTCCGTCTGCAGGCGCGCTACCTCGTACTCATCCTTGTACGCCATGAGCTTGTACAGATTGCGCGCGACGGCTTCGGTGAGCGCCTCGCTGGCGGCGTTGCCTTCCGTCACCCCGCGTTCCGCCCCCCGCACTTGCGAGACGAGCGTTTCATAGCGCTTGGCATAGGCCGCGTCTTGATAGGCCGTCAGATGCTCCACCCGCTTGGCGATCAGCGCGTCGACCGACTTCTTCGTATGCAGCGAAATTACGGACGCGCCGGCATCGGCCGAGCCGGCGGCGGGTTTGGCCGCCCGCTCGACGCTGGCGAGGTCGAACGCGGCCCGCCGGCCCCATTCGAACGCGGCAAGATTCTTCTCGACCTGCACGGCGTTCAGCTCGATCGCTCGCACGAGCGATCGATACTCGAGCGGCAGCCAACCGCGCTGCCAAGCGTAGCCGAGCACGAACGGATTCGTGTAGATCGCATCGCCGAGCAGCGCCACGGCGAAGCGGTTCCCGTCGACGAGATCGACGTGTTCCCCGGCCGCCGCGCGCACATCTTGCTCGGTGCTCGTGCCCGGGAACGTCCAATTCGGATTCTTGATGAACTCGGCCGTCGGCGTTCTCGAGCTATTGACGACGACACGCGTTAGACCGAACTTCATGCGCGACGTGCACTCGTCGCCCGCCGTCACGATCGCATCGCAGCCGATGACGAGGTTCGCCTCGCCCATCGCGATCCGCGTCGCGTGAATGTCGGTCGGCGCTTTAGCGATCTGCACGTGGCTCATCACGGCGCCGCCCTTTTGAGCCAAGCCCGTGACGTCGAGAACCGTCACGCCCTTTTGCTCGAGGTGCGCGGCCATGCCGAGCAGCGCGCCGATCGTCACCACACCCGTGCCGCCCACGCCCGTGACGAGCACGCCATAGGGGCGTGCGATCTCGGGCAACGTCGGCTCCGGGATCGCAGGCAGATCGTCGCTGGCCTTGGCGGCGAGCGCCTTCGGCTTGCGCAGTTGGCCGCATTCGACCGTGACGAAGCTCGGGCAGAAGCCCTTCAAGCACGAATAATCCTTGTTGCAGCTCGACTGATTGATCTGGCGCTTCGTGCCGAACTCGGTGTCGAGCGGCTCGACCGACAGGCAGTTCGACTGCACCGAACAGTCGCCGCAGCCTTCGCAAACGGCCTCGTTGATGACGACGCGCCGCGCCGGGTCGGGGAATTCGCCTTTCTTGCGGCGGCGGCGTTTTTCCGTCGCGCAGGTCTGGTCGTAGATGAGGATCGTCGTTCCCGCGATTTCGCGCAACTCGCGCTGCACGGTGTCGAGCTCGTCGCGGTGGCGGATCGTCACGCCCGGCGCCAGCAGCGTCGTGCCGCTGTACTTTTGCGGCTCGTCGGTGACGATGACGATCTTCTTCGCGTCTTCGGCCGTGAGCTGATGCGTGATCTGCGGCACCGTCAGCACGCCGTCGACGGGCTGGCCGCCCGTCATCGCGACGGCGTCGTTATAGAGAATCTTGTAAGTGATGTTCGCCTTGGCCGCGATGGCCGCGCGAATAGCGAGCAACCCCGAATGGAAGTAGGTGCCGTCGCCGAGGTTGGCGAATACATGCTTCTCTTCGGTGAACGGCGCCTGGCCGGTCCAAGCGACGCCTTCACCGCCCATCTGGCTGAACGTGCTCGTATTGCGGTCCATCCAGACCGTCATGTAGTGGCAGCCGATACCGGCCATTGCACGCGAGCCTTCGGGCACGTTCGTCGATGTATTGTGCGGGCAGCCCGAGCAGAACCAGGGCTTGCGCTCGGCGGTCACGCGCGGCTTGGCCAACGCCGTTTCCTTGGCTTCGATCACGGCGATGCGCGCTGCGATGCGCTCGCGCACGTCCGAAGGCAATTCGAACTTTTCGAGCCGCGTCGCGATGGCCTTGGCGATCAGCGCGGGCGAAAGCTCGTAATGCGCGGGCAGCAGCCAGTTGCCCATCGGCACCGACCATTCGCCGCCTGCGCCGTCCTTCTCGTCGAACTTGCCGAACACGCGAGGGCGCTGACCGTCGGGCCAGTTGTACAGTTCTTCCTTGATCGCGTATTCGAGAATCTGCCGCTTTTCCTCGACGACCAGAATTTCGTCGAGCCCGCGCGCGAACGCTTGAGCTCCTTGCGCTTCGAGCGGCCAAACGCAGCCCACCTTATAGAGCCGAATGCCGATGCGCGAGCACGTTTCGTCGTCGAGCCCCAGGTCGACGAGCGCTTGGCGCACGTCGAGGTAGGCCTTGCCGCCCGTGATGATGCCGAAGCGAGCGTGCGGCGAATCGATTTCGACGCGATCGAGCTTGTTCGCCCGCACGTAGGCGAGCGCGGCGTACCACTTGTAGTCGAGCAGACGCGCTTCCTGAACGAGGGGCGGATCCGGCCATCGAATGTTCAGGCCGCCCTCGGGCATCATGAAATCGGACGGCAGGACGATCTGCGTGCGGTGCGGGTCGATGTCGACCGATGCCGACGATTCGACCACGTCGGTCACGCACTTCATCGCGACCCACAGGCCCGAATAGCGGCTCATCGCCCAGCCGTGCAGGCCGAAGTCCAGATATTCCTGCACGTTCGACGGGAATAGAACGGGCAGACCGCACGCCTTGAAGATGTGTTCGGACTGGTGCGCGAGCGTCGAGGATTTGCAGGCGTGATCGTCGCCGGCGAGCACGAGTACGCCGCCGTGCCTGGACGAGCCGGCCGAGTTGCCGTGCTTGAGCACGTCGCCCGAGCGATCGACGCCGGGGCCCTTGCCGTACCACATCGAGAACACCCCGTCGTACTTCGCGCCGGGATAGAGATTGACTTGCTGCGTGCCCCATACGGCCGTCGCCGCGAGATCTTCATTGATCCCAGGTTGGAAGACGACGTGATTCGAGGCAAGGTGCTTCTTGGCTTTCCAAAGGGCGAGGTCGAGACCGCCTAGGGGGGAGCCGCGATAGCCGGAGATGAAGCCGCCCGTGTTGAGCCCGGCGGCTTGGTCGCGTGCGTGTTGCAGCATCGGCAGGCGCACGAGCGCCTGAATGCCGCTCATATAGGCTCGGCCGCGTTCGAGCGTGTATTTGTCGTCGAGCGTGACGGAAGACAACGCGGCTTCGAGCGAGGCTCGCTGACCAGCGTCTAGCGGGGCATTCATTATGTTGACTCCTCAACCCTGTTTGGGATCACCAAAACGTCTCAGCGGCCGGTTCGCATCTTGTGGATGCTCCGTCCGGGGCCGCCATATTGGCGGATTTTTTGGGATGGTAGCACTGGTGGAAACCCGCCGCATCGATCAAAAACAATGCCATCGCTTATCTGACAAGCGTTTGGAGGAGGGGTGGCATCGCGGAAAGGGCCCGCAAAACGAGCGCGGCCCGCTTCGTATCCGTCTGTAACGGCCGTAACGTGTTGTTTTTAGGCTGGAACGCGCCAGGGCGACCTGGTCTAATTTCCCCACTCGCCGATGCATTGGCGAGCACGCGTCTTGGCGTCGCGCCGGCTCACCTAGCCGCGAGAGGCGCTAACGGCGCGCCAACATAAGGAGTACAGATGGAAAAGCGACACGTTCAAACCTTTTTGATGGTTTCGGCCGCATTTTTCGCGATGAGCTTGCCTGTGCGTCAGGCACAGGCCGGCGTGGTCGCGGCGGCAGTTTCCCGCACGATCGCGCAAGCCGGCCTCGGCGCAAGTCCCGCGGAGGCATGGGCCGCCTCGCTGGGCGAGGGTCGCGCGGCGCGCACGCCGTTCGCGCAGGCGAGCCACGCGCATGCCGCTTCGGTCGAAACGGCTTCGACCAAGCACGCCGGCGCGGCCAAGGACGCCGACGCCGCGCCGTTCGCCCTGATGTAATCGACATCGAGCCGTCGCGGCCCGGCCTATCGCGGCGCGGCCTATCGCGGCGCGGTGCTGCCGCACGGGTACGCCACGCCGAGCTTGCATACCGCCGGTTCGCCTTGCTTGCGCGGCCCAAAGCGGTCGCGCGCCGAAAGGCTCAGGCCTTGTCTTGCACGACCCCGCGGCGAATCTGATCGAGCTCGATCGATTCGAACAGCGCCTTGAAGTTGCCTTCCCCGAACCCTTGATTGCCCTTGCGCTGGATGATCTCGAAGAAGATCGGCCCGATCTGGTTTTCGGTGAAGATCTGCAGCAGCAAGTCGTCCTTCTCGCCGTCGATCAGAATCTTGCGCTTTTTCAGTTCGTCGAGCGGCTCGTTATGCCCCGGAATGCGGCGGCTCACCAGCTCGTAGTACGTGTCGATCGTGTCCAGCAGCTTGATCCCCGACGCACGCAGGCCATCGACCGTCCCATAGATTTCCGACGAGCCCAGCGCAATGTGCTGAATGCCTTCGCCGTGATAGGCGTCGAGGTATTCCTGGATCTGGCCGGCCGTCTCGGAACCTTCTTCGTTGATCGGAATGCGGATCTTGCCGCACGGTGAAGTCATCGCTTTCGACTTCACGCCGGTCACCTTGCCTTCGATGTCGAAATAGCGGATCTCGCGGAAATTGAACAGCCGTTCATAGAACGCCGCCCATTCCTGCATGCGCCCGCGGTGGACGTTGTGCGTCAAATGATCGATGTAAGTGAGGCCATGGCCGACGGGACGCGGATCGGCCCCCGGAATCGGTTCGAAGTCGACGTCGTAGATGTCGATGTCGCCCACGCTGCCCGCTTGCGCGCCGTTCTTGCCGCGCCAACGGTCGACGAAGTAGATCAACGAATCGCCGATACCCTTGATGGCGGGAATATTCAGCTCCATCGGTCCCGTCTTGTTGTCGAAGCCCCAGGCGCCGAGTTCGAGCGCATGCCGGTAAGCCTTCGCGGCGTCCTGCACACGAAATGCGATCGCGCAGATCGACGGGCCGTGCAGCCGCGCGAATCGTTGCGCGAACGAATCGGGCTCGGCGTTGATGATGAAGTTGATGTCGCCCTGACGGTAAAGCGTGACGTCCTTATGGCGATGACGCGCAATGGCGGTGAAGCCCATCTGCTCGAATAGCTTGCCGAGCGCCTTCGGATCGGGCGCCGTGTATTCGATGAATTCGAAGCCATCAGTGCCGACGGGATTGTCCCAGGTTTGAACCTGCATGCTCGTCTCCGTATCTATGTCTCTGCGACCCGGCGCCGCAGGCCATCAATAGACGCAAGTGTATAGCGGGCGTGCAGGCAAAAATTTGCGAACTTACGCGCCGTCAACTACGATTGCGCAATTTTGTGGCTATAAGAAACGACAGGGAGTTGAAAAATGGCCGAGATCGAGCTCGATGCCGTCGATAGGCGCATCCTCGCGTTTTTGCAGGAAAACGGGCGCGCGTCGAACCAAGACATCGCCGAGCGCGTGAACCTTTCGCCGAGTCCCTGCCTGCGGCGCATTCGGCGGCTGGAGGAATCCGGCATCATCCGCGGCTACGTGGCGTTGCTCGATCCGCAAAAGCTGGGCCTTGGTTTGCTCGCGTACGTCAACGTGCGGCTCGAGAAGCGAGGCGGTGCGACGGGCCACGCCGGCACAACGCACGCCGAGCTCTTTCGCGCGGCGGTGCAATCGTGGCCCGAGGTCGTGGCCTGCCACGCGATGACCGGAGAGATGGACTACCTGCTGCGTGTACAGGTGAAAGATATGGTGCACTTCTCACGCTTCGTGCAGGATCAGTTGCTCCACCATCAGTCGGTCATCGACGTCAAGACGAGCTTCGCGCTCGAATCGTTCAAGGAAACGACGGCCTTGCCGATTCTCTGATCGCACGTCTCGCACGCGCGGGTAGGGCGCTGCAAAAGACAACGAGGCGGCCGGAGCCGCCTCGTCGAGCGCGTCGCACAGGGGGGCACGACGCGCTAGGGAAAGAGGGAAAAGCGTTACGCGACCGCTTCGGCGGGCATGATCGCCTCGATGAAGCGCGCGGTATTGCGAGCCTGACGCTTGATCGCATAGTCGAACACGGCGGCTTGCTCTTGGAGCATTTCGCTGATGATGCTTGCTTGATCGGCGGGGGGAAGCGTCAAGTACGCGTCGGCGCTGCCGTACGCGTATTCGATCTTCATGCCGGCTTTCTTCGCGATGTGCATCATCGTCGTGTTGCGCGAGAGGCAGTACATGTAAAGCATCGTGACGCGCGTGTTGCGGCCGTGGATGGCGGCGCGCGCAAAAAGCTTGGAGCCGACGCCGATGCCGCGCGAGCTTTCGAGCACCGACACGCCCAGTTCCGCCGTGCGCTGCTCACCCTCGGCCGGCAGATAGGCGAGGTGGCCCACGCCGACGAGTTCGAGCCGATCGTTATAGACGCCAAATACCTTGTCGCGCGTGAAGTCGATCGAACGGACGTAGTTTTCCACCACATGGTCCGGCGCGGCTTGGCCGAAGCGCAGGAGACGGTCGTCCTCACCGAGCGCGAGAAAGTGCGCGAGCAGCGCATCGAGGTCGCCCGCCGTCAGTTCGCGTACGAGTACCGATTCACGATGGGCCGCCTGCGAACGGCGGTCGTGCTGCTCGATCGACGCGACGGTGCGAGTAGTAGGGTGCGGATTCATCGTGGGTTCTCCTTTTCGTCATGCGCGTTCATGCTGCGACGCAATGCGAATTCTACCCGACATGCATCGGTAGAACTAGGGAAAACCCGAATTTCTGACTGAGAACGACTTCTATTTCGGCCTGAAACGGAGCTAACTTGCTGATTTTAGGTAAAAATAATCTGTTGCTTTATCGCTTCAGGTCAATTTAACCGATCAGGGATGATCATCTGTGATGTTGCGGCGCGGCAATCACCGGCTTCACGGTCCAGTCAGCAGTCCCCGCTCGAGGACATCGATGACCTGATCGGCGAACGCTCGATAGCCTAGGCGGCCGCCGGGCTTGAGCCAGGTGAACGTCCAGTTGATCATCCCGAACACCATCATGGTGAGGGCGGTCTGATTCTCCAGCGTCACGCGCTCGGGATAGGCGCGGGCGAGCTGACGGGCGAACGCCGCGACGATATCGCGCTGACGGTCGAGGATCACTTCGCGCTGGGTTTCGACCAAGTACTTCACGTCGTTGAGCAGCGCCACGTGTCGGCTGTGCGACGTCTCGTATTCGGCAAGAAACGCGCGGACGAGCTCGGCGAAGGTTTCGCTCTCATCCAGTCCGCGTCGTTGGCTCGATCCTTCGACCTCGGCGATGATCAGCATGAGCCGCTTCGTATAGCGGTCGAGCAGATCGAACAGAATCGCTTCCTTGCTCTCGTAGTAGTGATATAGGCGCGCTTTGGAGGTACCGCTCGCCGCGGCGAGTTCCGCCATCGACGTGCTCGGGTAGCTCGTTTGCGCGAACGCGGCAGCGGCGAGTTCGAGAATCTGCTCGCGCTGGGTTTCGTGATCGGGTGCTCGGGTGCGGGCCATGGTGTCGTCTTGGTTTCGGGCCGGCGCAGGTGCAAGGCAAGGGTGGCTTTCGAGTCGTGAGGGTCGTCGCTTCTCTTTGCTACGCTTTGCTTCTTTTGACGCCGCGAGCGGCCCGCGGGCCGCCGCGGCACATGCTGTTTCAGGCCGCCGCGGCGCTAGTGTAAGCGAAACGCGCGGCGCGCCCTTCGCTCATCGCTCGTCGTAGCTCACGACGACGCGCTCGCTGACGGGGTGGCACTGGCACGTGAGCACGAAGCCGTCGCGGATCTCCTGCTCTTCGAGCGTGTAGTTCTTGTCCATCTTCACCTCGCCCTCCAGCACCTTGGCCCGGCACGTGCAGCAAACGCCGCCCTTGCAGGCATACGGCAGCGCCAATCCCGCATGCAGACCCACGTCGAGCAAGCTTGCGCCTTCATACGGCAAGCGTAATTTGCGGCGATTGCCGTCGATGACGATTTCGAGCTCGGCCGCCGGCGTCTCGTCGGTGATCTCGACGACGGCCGCGCCCGCTTGCGGCAGCGGCGAGCCGAAGCGCTCGACGTGCACTTTCGATTCGTCCACGCCCGAGGCTTTGAGCGCCGCCTCGGCGGCGTCCATCATCGGCGCGGGGCCGCAAATGAACGCTTCGTCGATCGATGCGGCGGGGACGAGCGCGTCGAGAAACGCGGCGCACTTCGCTTCATCGAGCACGCCATTGAACAAATCGACGTCCTGCATATCGTCCGACAACACGTTGTAGAGCACGAAGCGGCTCATGTAGCGATTCTTCAGATCTTCGAGTTCCTCGGCGAACATGATCGCGTCGACGCTGCGGTTGCCGTAGATCAGCACAAACGTGCTGCGCGGCTCCATGTCGAGCGTGGTTTTGACGATCGCGAGCACGGGCGTGATGCCAGAGCCGCCGGCGAACGCGACATACTGCTTGCCCTGTTCGGCGTTCAGATGCGTGAAGAACCGGCCGTCCGGCGTCATGACGTCGATCGAGTGGCCGGCCTGCAGCGTATCGAACGCGAAGTTCGAAAAGCGGCCGCCGCGCACGCGCTTGATGCCGATCCGCAGTTCGCCGTCACGATCGTAATCGGTGACGCCCACGCAGATCGAGTAGGAGCGCCGCGTCTCCTCGCCGTCGACATGCGCCTTCAGCGTGACGAATTGCCCTTGCGTGAAGCGATACTGCTCGCGCAGTTCGGGCGGCACTTCGAAGGAGACGGTGACCGCGTCGGCGGTTTCGGGCCGCACCTCGCGGATGCGCAGCGAATGGAATTGCGGAGTCGCCATGTTCAGTAGGGTTTGAAGTAGTCGAAGGGTTCGCGGCAGTCGAGGCAGCGATAAAGCGCCTTGCATGCCGTGGAGCCGAACTGCGCCAGGCGCTCCGTATGCGCCGAGCCGCAGCGCGGACAGGCGGGGGCGGCGACGGCGCGCGGCGCGAAGCGAATGGCCTGCTCTTTGCCGGCGTCGCTCGCGCAGCGCTCGCCGGGCGGCGCGATGCCGTACACGCGCAGCTTTTCGCGAGCTTCGTCGGTGATCCAATCGGTCGTCCAGGCCGGCGCCAGTACCGTCTTGATCCGGTACGGCGTCAAACCGGCGCCCTCGAGCGCATGTCCGACGTCCTCGGCGATATGCGCCATGGCCGGGCACCCCGAGTACGTCGGCGTGATCACGACTTCGAGGGCGCCGTCCTCGGCCCGCTCGACGCCGCGCAAGATGCCGAGCTCGCGGATGGAAACGACCGGAATTTCCGGATCGGGTACCGATTCGAGCACCGCCCAGGCCCGCTTCAACTCATCGCCGTCGGTGGCTGCGGCGGACGGGGCGGTATGCGTCACCACGTCGCGCCCGGATGTTGGCGTGCGAGGCTTTGCATTTCCGCAAGCAAGAAGCCCATGTGCTCGGAGTGTTCGCCGCGTTTGCCCGTCGTTACATGCAGAACGGGCGCCGGCAAGGTGAGCGTGGCCTCTTCGAGCGCGGCCTCTACATCGCGTTGCCAGGCGGCCTCGAAATCGGCGGCGCGCACGCCGACACCTGCGGCTGCCACGGCGTCCTCGATCGCATCGGAGGTGAAGCACTCGCGCAGGTACGGCATCAAGTGATCGAGCGCCGCTTGCGCGCGCCGATGCGATTCCTCGGTACCGTCGCCGAGGCGAATCAGCCACTCGCGCGCGTGCTGCAGTTGGTAGCGCGTTTCCTTGATCGACTTCGATGCGATGGCCGCGAGCTGTGCATCCGTCGATGCCTCCAAGGCCGTCCAGATGTGCGCCATCAGCGCCGTGTAGAGGTAGTTGCGCACGATGGTCACCGCGTAGTCGCGATCGGCGGCGGCCGGTGCGCTGAGCGGGCCGCGGTGCGGCAGTTCGACGAGCGTGTAATTGGCGAACTCGCGCTCGCTGCGCCAGTAGGCGTAGTCGTCTTCGGTCTTCTTCGCGCCGGTCAGCGCTTGCTCGAGCGTGGCCGCGTGCGAGTAAAGCAGGCGCGCTTGGCCGATCAGGTCGAGGCTCATGTTTGCGAGCGCGATGTCCTCTTCGAGCACCGGGCCGTGACCGCACCATTGCGCGTTGCGCTGACCCAAGATCAGCGCGTTGTCTGCAAGACGCAGCACGTAGGAGAGATGTTCGGTCGTGATCGTCATGACTCTTTTACGCGCTTGCGCGTTACATGTGGTTGACTGCGTCGGGCAACGTATAGAACGTCGGGTGGCGATAAATCTTGTCGCCGGCCGGTTCGAAAAGGTCTGCCTTCTCGTTCGGATCGGACGCCGTGATCGCGCTCGCCGGCACGACCCAAATGCTTACGCCTTCCTGGCGCCGCGTATAGACATCGCGCGCCATGCGCAGGGCCATCGACGCATCGGCGGCGTGCAAGCTGCCGCAATGCTTGTGATCGAGGCCTTGCTTGCTGCGCACGAACACTTCCCAGATCGGCCATTCCTTGTTCATCGACTCACTCCTGAATGCTTAATCAAACTTGGCGAAACGCGCGAGGCGACGTATCAGGCGGCTTCCTGCTGCAAGCGGCGACGCGCTTTTTCCGCGTGGGCGAGGGCGGCCTCGCGTACCCAGGCGCCGTCTTCGTGCGCCTTGACGCGTGTGGCGAGGCGTTCCTTGTTGCAAGGGCCGTCGCCGTTCACGACGCGCCAGAATTCTTCCCAGTCGATCACGCCGTAGTCGTAATGACCGCGTGTCTCGTTCCATTTCAGGTCGGGGTCGGGCAGCGTGACGCCGAGCACCTTCGCCTGCTCGACGGTCGCATCGACGAATTTCTGCCGCAGATCGTCGTTGGAAATCCGCTTGATGCCCCACTTCGCCGATTGATTGCTGTGGACGGAATCCTTGTCGCTCGGGCCGAACATCATCAGCACGGGCCACCACCAGCGGTCGACGGCTTGCTGCACGAGTTCGCGCTGCGCGCTCGTACCCTTCATCATCGAAAGCAACGCGTCGAAGCCTTGACGTTGATGGAACGATTCCTCCTTGCACACGCGGATCATCGCGCGGGCGTAGGGACCGTACGTGCAGCGGCACAGCGGGATTTGGTTCATGATCGCGGCGCCGTCGACGAGCCAGCCGATCACGCCCACATCCGCCCAGGTGGGCGTCGGGTAGTTGAAGATGCTCGAATACTTGGCGCGGCCGCTGTGCAGGGCATCGACGAGATCGTCGCGCGAGACGCCCAGCGTTTCGCACGCACTGTACAGATACAGCCCATGGCCGCCTTCGTCCTGCACCTTCGCGAGCAAGATCGCCTTGCGCTTGAGGCTCGGCGCTCGCGATATCCAGTTGCCCTCGGGCAGCATGCCGACGATTTCCGAATGCGCGTGCTGCGAGATCTGTCGCACCAGCGTCTTGCGGTAGGCGTCGGGCATCCAATCTTGAGGCTCGATCTTGCCGTCGGTGGCGACGACCGTGTCGAAGCGCGCTTGCTCGGGCGTGCTGGCGGCGGCATCGAGCGCCGCGACGTTGCCCGGAATGTCGAGGGATTGCGTATACATGGGGAACGGTCTCGTCCGGAGTTGTACGTTGGTCGGAGTATAAATCAACCGACCGGTCGGTTAATAATAAAATTTAAAGGGGGCAGATGCTCGGGGCGAGGGCGTGCCAAGCGGGTCGCGGCAAGGTTGGAAAGGCGCTGGGCCGTGCGCGAAAATTGCGCAAGCAGTCCGCTGAAGGTGTGTGGGAAGTCCGGCCGGCAGCCGCGTCGCTGGCTGCTAGACTGGAGATGTCGCCTTTTACCTTAATTGTCCAGTGGGTTCGGTCGCCCCGAGCCATCCGATCATGACCACCGTTTTTTACGTGAAGACCGGCGAGCAATACCTCTGCCCAGGAGAGGACGGCGACATCGGCTTGACGCCCTCATTCGAGGAGGCCGAGCACTTCCTCTCTTACGAGGAAGCCGAGCGCGCCGCGCAAGAACACGCCGAACCCGGCTACGAGATCATCACCGAGCACCGCGGGTGAGGCGGCCGAAAAGCGATGATTAGTTCGCCATGCCCCAGGAAACGAGCACCCGGTGGATGCTGCGCGCATATTGGTCGCGAAGCGAAGGCGTCTCCGAGTGGTAGGCGCCGATCGCGTGCCATGTATTGCCGTAGCGGATCATCTTCTGCTTGAGCATCCAGGCGGCCACGTAGGTATTCACGCAAGCGTCCTTCAGTGCGCCGGGCGGCACGCCGTAGCGCCGCAATTCCGAAAAGTGCACCGAGTTGATCTGCGCCTGTCCAACGTCGATGCTGCCGTCGGCGTTTCGATGAACCGCGTTCGGGTCACCCTTCGATTCGTACCAAGCAATGGCGCGTAAGACTAACGGGTTCACGCCCTGATAGGCGCCCGCCTGGGCGAAGCAATCCTCGCTTGCGCGCGCGGCGCTCGCGCCGCAGAGCAGGCATGCCCCGGCGAGCACGGCAAAGCGGCGCGCGAAGGAGCCGAAGGGGCGCGAAGATGTCATGGGCGTAGCTCCGAACGGAGGGAATTCACGCGGCGTCACCGCGCTTGGGCGACCGACACCGCGCCGGCGCTCGCACGCGAATCGCGCGGCGCAGCCCGCAAGGCGTCGTCCAGTTTGTGTTCGACGTCGGTCAGGTAGGCTTGAGAAGCGTCGCTCACGACCATCCGCACGCTCGTTTCCGCCACCTTGTGCGGCGCTGGCCTGTGCGCTTTCTTGCCATGCCGGCGGCCGGGAGAGGCGGCCGCGGGCTCCTCCAGCTGCTCGGCGGCGGACGGCGGGAGCGAGGCCAGCGACGGCAACGGCGGGAACAACTGGTTTGGACCCGCTGCTTCGGCCGGCGGCTTCACGGACAGTGGCGAGGCGCCGCCCAGCGCGGTCGTTTCGGCGTGAGCGGCCGGCAACAGCGCTAGAACGAGCGCCCCGGAAAGCAGAAAGGCAGAGCGGGAAATCATTGTTGTCTCCGGACGCTATTCGGTGGGCCTGACTTGCACGCTATAGGGCTGACAGCTTCCGACGGCGACATTCTCGATCTGAACCGACCCGGCACGCGAGACTGCGATGCCGCGCTTGACCGACTGGTTGAGGTAAGAGAAGTCCTGCGCCAGCGCGGCGATGACGACTGTCGTCGGCTGGGGCTGCTTGGCCGCCACGGCGCCGACCTTCGCCAGCACGGCGCTCAGATGCGGATCGCGCGCGCCGAGCGCGTCGGGCGGTATCACGAAATCGACGATCTTTGTTTGGGTCTGGCTGGTGGACGCCTGGGGCGCTTGGCCGTCGGAGCGCATGGCTTGCAATTGCGCGCACCCCGAGAGGGCCACGACGACGAGAAGGCTGGTGAGCGGGCGGGTGGGCGCTTTCACGTTGATCTCCGACACGGGAGACTGTCTTATCGGCACCTAGGGCCCAATGATTAAAACCGACGAAAGCGAAGTTCGGGAAAACACGGGGCCTCACGGTTCGGCGATTGCGGTCGAACCCTCTATCAATTGCGAGGCTCGCGCCGCCCTGAGCCGTCCGGTGGGCCGACGACGCCGGCCGAACCGAATGTTCCGCTTATCGCCGGAGGCGTTCATGAGGCACAATCGGCGCTCCGCCAGTCCTTGAATGCTTGTCAGATGTTTCCCCGTTTCGCATTGATTTCATACGGTTTGACTTCGCGCCTACGGCGCGCCGCGATGCCGGCGCTGCTCGCGTTCACATGCATCCACCCTTCGGCGCGCGCGGCGACGCCGCCCCAAAGTCAGGGGCCTTGGGTGGCAGCCTGGGCGAGCGCCATGCAATCGATCCCCGATCTTGCCGATCCGCCGCCGCTGTACCGCACCCCGGACGTTGCCGGCCGTACGGTCCGTCAGATCGTCTATCCCACGGTATCGGGTAGCGGCGTGCGCATCCGGATCAGCAACGCATACGGACGCGCCCCGCTCACGCTCAGCTATGTCGCCCTGGCGCAATCCGCCGGCGGCGCTGCCACGCGAGCCGGCACCTCGGTGGGCGCGACCTTCGGCGGCAAGGCCTCGGTGACGCTCAAGCCTGGCGCCGAAATCGACAGCGACCCGATTCGCGCAGCCGTGACGGCCGGCGAGCCGTACGCGATCAGCCTCGTCGCGGGGCCCACTCAGACGATGACCGCGTGGCATCGCGTCGCCAATCAGATCAACTACGTTTCGACGCCGGGCGATCACGCAGCGGAGACATCGCCGAATGCCTTTGCCCGCAAATTTACGGAGTCGGCCTGGGTCAGTGCACTCGACGTGCGTGCCCCGGGCGCCGTCGCGGTCGTGGCGATCGGCGATTCGATCACTGACGGCTTGCGCTCGAGTTTGAATCGAAACCGCCGCTGGCCCGACGCGTTCGCGCGCCGGCTCGCCGAACGCGGGACGGCGCAGACCGCCGTCCTTGATCTGGGAATCAGCGGCAACCGCCTGCTGAGCGATTCGCCGTGCTACGGCGAGGCGCTCGAGCGGCGGTTCGAGCGCGACGCGCTCGGCCAGCCGGGCGTGGGTACGGTGATCGTGCTCATCGGCATCAACGACATCAATTTCGCGTCGATGCCGCCGCGCGCCGGGCTCGACTGTGACTTTCCGCATACTGTCGTGACGGCGCGCGATTTGATCGACGGCTACCGGCGTCTCATCGAGCGCGCGCATCGACGCGGCGTTCGGATCGTCGGTGCGACGCTGACCCCCGCGTCGCTGCCGGCCGCGCGCGAAGCCGTACGCCAGGCCGTCAACGACTGGATTCGCACGAGCCACGCGTTCGACGGCGTGGTGGATTTCGATGACGCGCTGAGGGACGGCGCGCATCCCGATCGTTTGCAGAGACGGTTCGACAGCGGCGACCACATCCATCCGAGCGACGATGGATATGCGGCGATGGCTGCCGCGGTGCCGCTGGACACGGTTTCGACGTCGCGTCGATAGGGCGAAAAAAAGCAACGAAAAAAAAGATGCGTCATGCTCTTGTCACATGGGGCAGGTTGACCTACTATTCGCTTCCTCGTTTGAGAGGCGGCGACGAAACGGCGCCGGCGGCAACAAGTTTTAAGCGAAGTGCTAAAAAAACTGTTGACGCGATGCAAAAGGTTCTGCATAATCTCGTTTCTCTGCTGCTGACGCAGCAACGCAAGACGGGCGGTGCTAGAAGGGAAGTTTCCTCGGTGCCGCTGACGGTTAAGCGACGCGATCTTTAACAATTTACAGCCGATAAGTGTGGGCGCTTGATGGCGAACGCAGACTAGGATCTTCGGATCCGGTCAAAGCGAAAGTATCAAGTCTCACACAGTATTGAGGAAGGTTTTTGTTCGTCGAGAGATGAATATGAACTGTCAGTACGTTGAGTGAGCGACCGGTTCTTAACTGAACCGAAAACAGTAACAGGTTTAAACTGAAGAGTTTGATCCTGGCTCAGATTGAACGCTGGCGGCATGCCTTACACATGCAAGTCGAACGGCAGCACGGGGGTAACCCTGGTGGCGAGTGGCGAACGGGTGAGTAATACATCGGAACGTGTCCTAGAGTGGGGGATAGCCCGGCGAAAGCCGGATTAATACCGCATACGCTCGAGAGAGGAAAGCGGGGGATCTTCGGACCTCGCGCTCAAGGGGCGGCCGATGGCGGATTAGCTAGTTGGTAGGGTAAAGGCCTACCAAGGCGACGATCCGTAGCTGGTCTGAGAGGACGACCAGCCACACTGGGACTGAGACACGGCCCAGACTCCTACGGGAGGCAGCAGTGGGGAATATTGGACAATGGGGGCAACCCTGATCCAGCGACGCCGCGTGTGTGAAGAAGGCCTGCGGGTTGTAAAGCACTTTTAGTGGGGATGAAAAG
>DATJJH010000011.1:0-41358 GCA_035492395.1 Trinickia sp.
GTTTGCATATTGCCCCGTGGCGACGCGGGTGTCGTTTGGGGAATTTTTTTCGTAGCCATGTGGTCTCCGTAATTTGGCAGGTACTTTATACCATTTCCTGTCGCGCCCGTGCGGTCCATCCGGGTTGCCGACAGCCGCACCTTGCGAAGTCTCGCGTCCGCACCAAGGGCCGCGCAACTCGGTCCGATAGTCATTCCCAAGGCGCATGATATTTGTGTGTTCTGTGTGTTCTTAACCACAACATTGCGGTTTCGGGCCTGCATATCGGCTTCGTCGCGGGTCTCGGCGCCTTGCTCGCGGGATGGCTGTGGCGTCGTTCCTGTTTTTTCGGCGCGCTACTGGCCCGGCACGGCGCGCGCGAATGGCCACTCGTTGTCGCCACGCCGCTCATCGCCGCAGCGGCCGGCGCCCTATGCGCCGCCGGCTACGCCGCGTTGGCGGGTTTCAACGTGCCGGCGCAGCGCGCGCTCTGGATGTCGATCGTCGCGAGCGTCGCGTTCGTGGTCGGCCGCAACGTCGCGTTTTCGCTGGTGCTGGCATGGGCGGCGGCGCTCGTGCTGCTCGTCGATCCATGGGCCGTGACGGCGGCCGGGTTTTGGCTGTCGTTCGGCGCTGTCGCGCTGATCGCATTCGCGATGCGCGGCCGGCTTCGCGTGCGCGGGCCGGACGATACCTCGCTCGACGTGCGCGACGCGATACGCGCGAGCGATCCGGCATGGCAGGCCTCGCTCTCGATGCCGGACGATCCGCCCGGGCAGAGGGCATCGGGCGTGTCGAGCCTATTGGCTTGGCGGCGATGGCTGGCGCGAGGGCGGACGCGATGCGCCGACGCGCTTCGCGCGCAAGCGGCGGTGACCCTCGGCCTTGCGCCGCTCACGGCGTATTGGTTCTCGCAAGTCTCGCTCGTCGGGCCGCTAGCGAACGCGATTGCGGTGCCATGGGTCAGCGTGCTCGTGGCGCCCGTCGTGCTCGTGGCGGTTGCACTGCCGTCGCCGCTCGATGCGCTCGCCTACGAAATGGCGCATGCGCTGCTCGAGCCGCTGATGCGGATCCTGCACGCGCTCGCAGCGTCGCCGTGGGCCGACCGGCATCCGCCGCGTCCATCGTTTTGGTCGTTGGCCGCGGCGCTCGTGGGCGTCGGTTGGTGTCTCATGCCGCGAGGCTGGCCGCTGCGTTTCGCGGCGCCGCTCGCATGGCTGCCGCTCGTCGTCCCGGCCGCGCCCGAGATCGAGCAGGGCGCGTTTCGTCTGACGGCGCTCGACGTCGGCCAGGGCGCATCGATTTTGATCGAAACGCGACGTCGCGCACTGTTGTTCGACGCCGGTCCCGGCCCCGAGTCGACGCATGCGGGCGAGCGCATCGTCGCCCCTTTTCTGCGGGCGAACGGGGTCGGCCATCTCGATACACTCGTGGTAAGCCACGGTGACGCCGATCACGCGGGCGGTGTGCCGGCCGTGCTCGACGCGGCCGAGATCGGGCAGGTCCTTGGCGGCTTGCCCGCCACGCACCGAATATGGGATGCGGCGCACGCGGCTGGGATAGAGCGCCTGCGCTGCGCAGCCGGACAGCGCTGGCATTGGGACGGCGTCGAGTTCGAAATCCTGTGGCCCGACCCGGGCCCGTTGCCCGCGCGTTCGAACGAGCAATCGTGTGTACTGAAGGTCGACGCGCCGGGCATGAGCGCGCTGCTGACGGGCGACATCGGTGCGCGAACCGAGCGTACGCTTGTGGCGCGCTCGGCCGAGGCGCTGCGCGCCGACGTGTTGCTGGTCGCGCATCACGGCAGCAACACGTCGTCGACCGAGCCTTTCCTCGATTCCGTCGACCCGCTTGCGGCCGTATTTCAGGTAGGCTACGCCAATCGCTTTCACCATCCCCATCCGCGCGTCTGGTCCCGGTTCGAAGCGCGCGAGATCCGGTTAGCCCGCACGGATCTTGACGGTGCGGTGCGCGCGTCGCTCGTGGGCGGGCGCCTCACGCTCGAACGCTACCGCGTTTCCCATGGGCGGTATTGGATGGATCGAAGGAAGCGAAAGGATCCACCGGATCGATAAGACGCGAACGTTCATGGAGGCTGCGGCGCTTGAAAGAAATCATCCACTTTTCGCATGCGAACGGTTTTCCGGCATCGACCTACAGAACGCTGTTCGCCGAACTTTCCGATGATTACGAACTTCGCTATATCGAGCGCATCGGTCACGATACTCGCTACCCCGTGACGAGCGATTGGCCGCATCTCGTCGAGGAACTGCTCGCCGATATCGGTCGGCGCTACGAGCAGCCGGTCTGGCTTGTCGGTCATTCGCTCGGCGGATATCTGTCGCTGATGGCCGCGCTCAAACACCCGCATCGGGTGCGCGGCGTCGTGATGCTCGATTCGCCCGTGGTGGCGGGCTGGCGCGCGAGCGTCCTGCGCTTCACGCAATGGACGGGGCTCGATGAAAGGCTCTCGCCCGCCGCGGCCACGCGCAAGCGTCGCACGCAATGGGCCAGCCGAGACGAAGCCTGGCGACACTTTCACGCGAAGAGCGCATTCGCCCGCTGGGACGAACGGGTGTTGTCCGACTACATCGACTTCGGCATTCCGGCGGAATCGCCGGGCGGGGTGCGCACACTAGCTTTCGACCGAGACATCGAGTATCGGATCTACCGAACGCTGCCGCGCACGCTCGGCGCGCGGCTCGCGCACGGCGCGCCGGTGCCTGTGGGCTTCCTCGCCGGCACGCAATCGAAGGAGATCCGGCAAGTGGGGCTCGACGCGACTTCGCGCGCGGCGCGCGGACGCATCGAATGGATGGAGGGCAGCCATCTTTTCCCGATGGAGCGCCCGATCGAGACGGCGCGCGCGCTGCTCGGAATGCTGCGCAGACTGCGCGAGGAGACATAGCGGGCATGCCGCCCAACGTTGGGGCTTCGCGCGGGCCTAAGGTATAATCCGTTTTTCCCGCGAGCATCCAGCGATGACTAAATATGTTTTCGTCACCGGCGGCGTAGTGTCGTCCCTCGGCAAGGGCATTGCCGCCGCTTCTCTCGCCGCGATCCTCGAATCGCGCGGTCTCAAAGTCACCCTCCTCAAGCTCGATCCCTACATCAACGTCGACCCCGGCACGATGAGCCCGTTTCAGCACGGCGAAGTGTTCGTGACCGAAGACGGCGCCGAAACGGATCTGGACCTCGGCCACTACGAGCGCTTCATCAGCACGAAGATGCGCAAGGCCAACAACTTCACGACAGGTCAGATCTACGAATCGGTGATCCGCAAGGAGCGCCGGGGCGACTACCTCGGCAAGACCGTGCAGGTGATTCCCCACATCACGAACGAAATCCAGGCGTTCGTGGAGCGCGGCGCGGCCTCGGCCACCTGCGGCGAACCCGACGTGGCGATCGTCGAGATCGGCGGCACGGTGGGCGATATCGAATCGCTGCCGTTCCTCGAAGCGGCGCGGCAAATGAGCCTGCGGCTCGGCCGCAACAGCGCGTGCTTCGTTCATCTCACGCTCGTTCCGTTCATCGCGACGGCCGGCGAACTGAAGACGAAGCCCACGCAGCACAGCGTGCAGAAGTTGCGCGAGATCGGCATTTCGCCGCACGTGCTGCTGTGCCGCGCCGATCGCCGCATTCCCGACGACGAGTGCGCGAAGATTTCGATGTTCTCGAACGTGCCCGAAGACGCCGTGATTTCGGTGTGGGACGTCGACAGCATCTACAAGATCCCGCAGATGCTGCACGACCAAGGGCTCGACGGCATCATCTGCGAAGAGCTCAAGCTGCAGGCGAAGCCGGCCGATTTGTCGATGTGGTCCGAGATCGTCGGCAAGCTCGAACATCCGAAGCACGAAGTCACGATCGGCATGGTCGGCAAGTACGTCGATCTGACGGAATCGTACAAGTCGCTGATCGAAGCGCTGCGTCACGCATCGGTCCATACGTCGACGAAGGTCAACATCGAGTACATCGATTCGGAACAGATCGAAGCCGAAGGCGTCGAAAGCCTCAAGCATCTCGACGCCGTGCTCGTACCGGGCGGCTTCGGCCGTCGCGGCACCGAGGGCAAAATCGCGGCGATTCGCTATGCGCGCGAGGCGAAGGTGCCGTATTTGGGCATCTGCCTCGGCATGCAGCTGGCCGTGATCGAATTCGCGCGCGACGTCGTCGGTTTGCAAGGGGCGAACAGCACCGAGTTCGATGTGAATACGGCGCACCGCGTCGTCGCGTTGATTACGGAGTGGTACGACCGCGAAGGCCGCGTCGAGAAGCGGACGGAAGAATCGGATCTCGGCGGCACGATGCGCCTGGGCTCGCAGCGTTGCCCGATCAAGGCCGGCACGTTGGCCGAACAGATTTACGGCAAGGACGTGAACGAGCGGCATCGCCACCGTTATGAAGTCAATAACCGCTACGTGCCGCAATTGGAAGGCGGCGGCCTTATCATCAGCGCGCGCACGCCGAGCGAAGATCTGCCGGAAATGATGGAGCTGCCGCGCAGCCTGCATCCGTGGTTCGTCGGCGTGCAGTTCCACCCTGAATTCACGTCGACGCCGCGCGACGGGCATCCGCTTTTCAAGTCGTTCGTCGAAGCGGCGCTCGCCTGTCACGAAGCGCGCAAGGAGAAGGCATGAAGCTGTGCGACTTCGAAGTCGGTCTCGATAAGCCGTTTTTCCTTATCGCGGGCACCTGCGTCGTCGAATCCGAGCAGATGACCATCGACACGGCCGGTCAATTGAAGGAAATTTGCGCGAAGCTCGGTATTCCGTTCATCTACAAATCCTCGTACGACAAGGCCAATCGCAGTTCGGGCAAGTCGTTTCGCGGGCCCGGCATGGAAGAAGGTCTGCGCATTCTGTCCGAGGTGAAGCGTCAACTGGGCCTGCCCGTGCTGACGGACGTGCATGACGTCGAGCAAATCGCAGAGGCCGCGGCCGTCGTCGACGTCCTGCAAACGCCGGCATTTCTGTGCCGGCAGACCGATTTCATTCATGCCTGCGCGCGCTCGGGCAAGCCCGTGAACATCAAGAAGGGGCAGTTCCTCGCGCCGCACGACATGAAGAACGTGATCGACAAGGCGCGCGAGGCGGCCCGTGAAGCGGGTCTGTCGGAAGATCGCTTTCTCGCCTGCGAGCGCGGCGTCTCGTTCGGCTACAACAACCTCGTCTCGGACATGCGTTCGCTTGCGATCATGCGCGAGACGCTCGCCCCCGTCGTGTTCGACGCCACGCACTCGGTGCAATTGCCGGGCGGGCAGGGCACGAGTTCGGGCGGGCAACGCGAATTCGTCCCCGTGCTGTCGCGCGCGGCCGTCGCTGTCGGCGTGGCCGGTCTGTTCATGGAGACGCATCCCAATCCGCCGTGCGCGCTGTCCGACGGCCCCAATGCCGTTCCGCTCGCGCGGATGGGCGATCTGCTGGAGACGCTGGTCGCGCTGGATGCCGTCGTGAAACGCACGCCGTTCATCGAGCGCGATTTCAACTGACCGCACCGTCACGAAAGAGAATTCATCGTCATTTAAGAGGAAATCATGAGTGCAATCGTAGATATCATCGGCCGTGAGATTTTGGATTCCCGAGGCAACCCGACCGTCGAATGCGATGTGCTGCTCGAATCGGGCACGATGGGCCGCGCGGCCGTGCCTTCGGGCGCATCGACGGGCTCGCGCGAAGCCATCGAGCTGCGCGACGGCGAAGCCGGCCGCTACAACGGCAAGGGCGTGCTGAAAGCGGTCGAGCATATCAACACCGAGATTTCCGAAGCCATCATGGGCCTCGACGCATCGGAGCAGGCGTTCCTCGACAAGACGCTGCTCGAGCTCGACGGCACCGACAACAAGTCGCGCCTGGGCGCGAACGCGATGCTGGCCGT
Organism: Trinickia sp.; assembly: GCA_035492395.1. Classification (GTDB taxonomy): domain Bacteria; phylum Pseudomonadota; class Gammaproteobacteria; order Burkholderiales; family Burkholderiaceae; genus Trinickia. The sequence continues at coordinate 5,857 of DATJJH010000011.1, forward strand.
ATCGATGGCCGTCGCGAAGGCCGCCGCTGAAGAAGCCGGTCTGCCGCTGTACCGCTACTTCGGCGGTTCGGGTGCGATGCAACTGCCGGTTCCGATGATGAACATCGTCAACGGCGGCGCGCACGCGAACAACAGCCTCGACATCCAAGAATTCATGATCGTTCCGGTCAGCCAGCCGACGTTCCGCGAAGCGCTGCGTTGCGGCGCGGAAGTGTTCCACGCGCTCAAGAAGATCTTGTCCGACCGTGGCATGAGCACGGCCGTGGGCGACGAAGGCGGTTTCGCGCCGAACTTCGGGAGCAACGCCGAATGCCTCTCGGCGATCCTGCAGGCCATCGAAAAGGCCGGTTATCGCGCGGGCGAAGACGTCCTGCTCGCGCTCGACTGCGCGGCCAGCGAGTTCTATCACGACGGCAAGTACCAACTCGCGGGCGAAGGGCTGCAACTGTCGTCTGCCGAGTTCACCGACTACCTGGCCACGCTCGCCGACAAGTTCCCGATCGTTTCGATCGAAGACGGCATGCATGAAAGCGACTGGGACGGTTGGAAGCGCTTGACCGACAAGCTCGGCAAGAAGATCCAGCTCGTGGGCGACGACCTGTTCGTCACGAACACGCGCATCTTGAAGGAAGGCATCGACAAGGGCATCGCCAATTCGATCCTCATCAAGATCAACCAGATCGGCACGCTGACCGAAACCTTCGCGGCGATCGAAATGGCCAAGCGCGCCGGCTACACGGCCGTTATTTCGCACCGCTCGGGCGAGACGGAAGATTCGACGATTTCCGACATCGCCGTCGGTCTGAACGCCGGCCAAATCAAGACGGGTTCGCTCTCGCGCAGCGACCGTATCTCGAAGTACAACCAACTGCTGCGCATCGAAGAAGACCTCGGCGACATCGCCAGCTACCCGGGCAAGTCGACGTTCTACAATCTGCGTTGACGCGATCCTTCGTCATCCTCGATCGTTTTGCATGCCGCCCTGTGTCATACACGGGGCGGTTTTGAATCTGCGGCCTTTTGAATGCGCCTCGTCACTGTCGTCCTCGTCGTCCTGCTCGCGCTGATTCAGTATCCGCTTTGGTGGGGCCATGGCGGGTGGCTGCGGGTGCACGAGTTGCGCGGGGCATTGGCCGCTCAGCAGCAAAAGAACAGCGACGAAAAACTTCGCAACGAGCGGATCGAGGGCGAAGTGCAGGATCTGCAAAACGGGACGTCCGCCGTCGAGGAGCGCGCACGCTACGAGATGGGGATGGTCAAAAACAGCGAGGTGTTCGTGCAGTTCGTATCGCCGAATGCGACCGCGAGTTCGAGCGCCGCGCTCGCGCCGAGCAGTACATCGACGCGTGGCGAGGTTTCCGCGGCGCCGGTCAGCGTCGTGCCGAACCCCGTTTCACGCGCGAAGCCCGAAAAGCGTAAGAAACAGGCGGCTGAAAAAGGCAAACATGCCGCCGCCCAAAAGAAGCCCTGACCGGCGAGCCTAGGGCCGCTCGATCGGGCAGTCGCTCGTGCCGAGCCATGCGCCTCACCACCACCAGCCCGGATAGTAGCCCGGGCTCGCGTATCCCACACCCCAGCCGCTGTTCCATCCGCCGTAGTAGCCGCCGAACGTCACGGGCGCCGGGTAGTAGTACGGCGTGTAGTATTGCGCGTAGTAGCGGGCCCATGCGTTGGCGGAGACCGCTTCGTTTTGCTCGCGCAGGACTTGCTTGTCGATGTCGTCGTAGCGCTTTTTCTCGGCGTCGGTAAGCGGATGCGCGCTCTCGGCCGCGCCCGGCTGACCCGGTGCGAGCCGGCTCAAGATCGGGCCGGGCGGCGGCGCCACGACACAGCCCGACAGCACGAGCGCTGCCGCGCAAATGGCCGCGCCCGCCATGCGCCGAGGCAAGACCGCGAACGATGCAAGCGAGAAAGACTGTGCGTTCAAGGTTGGACTCCGAGTTGCGACGACGGTCCGAAACAGCGCGCGAAGCGGGCGGCCGACTCAGTGGCGCTGCATGTGCGCCGGTGCAACGCCCGCCGCGACTTCGCTCGCAGCGAACAGTTGAACGATATCGACGGGATCGAATTCGTACCGCTGATTGCAGTACTCGCAGTGAATTTCCACCTGGCCTCGCTCCTCGATGACGCTGTCGACTTCCTCGCGCCCGAGCATTTTCAGCATGGCGCCCACGCGTTCGCGCGAGCACGAGCATTCGAAGCGCGTGAGCGCGGGGGCGAAATGCTGCACGTTTTCCTGCCAGAACAGGCGTCTGAACAGCGTTTGCGGTTCTTCCTTGAGCAGTTCGTCTTGCGAAAGCGTACCGCCCAGCACGCAGACGCGCTCCCACGTATCGGCGTCATGCTCGGCCGCGCGCGGGACGATGCCGCCGTCGCCGGGCAGCTTTTGCAGCAGCATGCCGACCGCGCGCTCGGTGTTCGCCGCGAGCCACAAACGGGTATCGAGCTGCTCGGAGTGATGCATGTAATGCTCGAGCACTTGCGCGATCGACTGCAGCGGGCCGTCGAGACCGTTGAGCGGCACGATGCCTTGATACGGTTGCTGACCGGGCACCTTGTCGTGCGGATCGAGCGTGATCACGCAGCGGCCGTGCCCGCTCGCGTTGAGCAGCTCGGGAAACGAGAGCCGCTCGCCCAGCGTTTCGTCGAACTCGCTCGATATCTTGGCCGTCGCGCGCATCGACAGTAACGAACTGCATTGCACGACGAGCATCTTGATCGGCCCGTCGCCGAAAATCTGCATGATCATCGTGCCGTCGAATTTCAGGTTCGCCGACAGCAGGGCGCAGGCGGCCATCATTTCACCGAGGATGTCTCGCACGGCCACGGGATATTGCCGGCGCGCCAGCACTTCTTGCCATGTGTTGCGCAGCGAAACGATCTCTCCGCGCACCGGTGCGGCGGCGAACATGAATTTTTGCAACTGGTCGTCCACGACTCTTTCCTTCAATCATTGATGCCACCGGCCGGGCGGCCGGTGAAGCGGCGCGCTGCGTCACCCGATCCGCACGAGCTGCGCCTTGAACAAGTCGCGCCGTTCGACATACGACTCGGCGGCCTGCTGGAGGCCCGCGACTTCTTCGTCGGTCAGCTCGCGCACGACGCGCGCCGGCGCCCCCAAAATGAGCGAGCGATCGGAAAACGTTTTGTTTTCCGTTACGACGCTGCCGGCGCCAACCAGACAATTGCGGCCGATGACCGCTCCATTCAAGACCACCGCTTGAATTCCCACGAGCGAACCGTCCCCTATCGTGCAGCCGTGCAGCATCGCTTGGTGCCCGACGGTGACATGGCGCCCGATCGTGAGCGGGCTGCCCATATCGGTATGAAGCACCGCGCCTTCCTGAACGTTGCTGCCGGGCCCGACCGTGATCGGTTCGTTGTCGCCGCGCAGGGCCGCGCCGAACCACACGCTCGCGTTTTCTTCGAGCGTGACTTTGCCGACGATCGTGGCGGTATCGGCCACGAAGACGGTTTCGTGTATCGTCGGAGCGTGTTCTCCCAGCTTGTAAATCGGCACAATGTCTCCTTTGGACGGGCGGGGCGGGACCGGTACAATGCCGCCGCATCGGGACGCCGCCACGCGCGTGATGTCGAATCGCCTATTGTAAACGGTCCGGCCGGCGGCCGTGACGCGGCGCGGCCGCGCGCTCCCATCCCACGCCCCTGCGCTTCGCACCCCCATCGATGAACGAGCCTCGACCCACCCCGATTTCCACGAACAATCCCGCCGCCGACCTGCGCCGCTCGGCGCTGGCGATTTTGCGCGAGACCGAACCGGCCGCGAAAGCCGCCGCGACGCGCGACTTGCGCGAGCGCCATGCCGCGGGAGGCGCGGCATGCCTAGCCGACGACGTCATCGCCGAGCCGCCGGGCCTACCCGGACGCCCGGCCAGGCCCGAACTCGTCGAGCCGCGACTGCTGCGTCATCGCGGCATGCAGACGGAAGCGGGACGCGCCGTCTTGCTGCACGCGTTGGCCCACATCGAATTCAACGCGATCAACCTCGCGCTCGACGCTGTTTGGCGCTTTTCGGGAATGCCGGCGGACTACTACGGCGACTGGCTGCGCGTCGCCGCCGAGGAAGCGCACCATTTCGGGCTACTGCAGGCGCGGTTGGCGCAGTTTGGCCACGCCTACGGCGATTTCCCCGCGCACGACGGCCTGTGGGACATGTGCGCCCGCACGCGCGACGATGTCCTGGCGCGCATGGCGCTTGTGCCGCGCACGCTGGAGGCGCGCGGGCTCGATGCATCGCCGCCGATCCGCGCGCGTCTCGTGCAGGCGGGCGATGCGGCGTCGGCCGCCATCCTCGATGTGATCTTGCGCGACGAAATCGGGCACGTGCGGATCGGCAACCGCTGGTTTCGCCACCTATGCGAGACGCGGGCGCTCGAACCCCATGAAACGTACCTTCGGCTCGCTCGGCAATATCGCGCGCCGAAGCTGCGCGGGCCGTTCAATTTCGAGGCCCGGCGCGATGCCGGATTCGACGAAGACGAACTGGCGGCGCTGACGGCGGACGCGTCCCACCCCGACCCGGAAATCGGCGAAGCCGCCAGCCGATAGCAGGACGCTTGCACGGGGATCGAACATCGAGGGCGGCATCTAGCCGCGCGCGTCCGCGAATCCGGCCAAAAGAGTGAGACATCGATATAATCGAACGACCATTCGTTTTCGAGGCAGCGGCTGCCGATATCTTCGTTATGACCCACTCACAATCCGATTTCTTGACCGTGCGAGGCGTGAAGCTCCATGTCCGCCGATGGGGCAGTCCCGACGCGCCGGCGCTATTCATGCTGCACGGCTGGATGGACGTCTCGGCTTCGTTTCAATTCGTCGTGGATGCGCTCGGCGGCGATTGGCAGGTGATCGCACCCGACGCTCGCGGCTTCGGATTATCCGACTGGCCCGTCGCGGAGCGCGGGGGCGGGCATTATTGGTTCCACGACTATCTGGCCGACCTCGAAGCGCTGCTCGACCACTATGCGCCCGAGGGTCAGGTCAATCTCGTCGGCCATAGCATGGGGGCGAACGTGGCGTGCCTTTACGCCGGCGCAAGGCCGCAGCGGGTGCGGCGCGTGGTCGATCTCGAAGGGTTCGGGCTCGCGCCGGCGCGGGCGAGCGAATCGCCGCGCCGGCTCGCGGCGTGGCTCGACGACATGCGCGAGCCCGCGAGGCTCAAGACGTACGAGACGCAGGAGGACGTCGCCGCGCGCCTCGTGAAGACCAATCCGCGCCTCGCGCCCGAGCGCGCGCGGTTCCTCGCGCAGCATTGGGCGAAGCGCGGCGACGACGGCCGCTACATGCTGCTGGCCGATCCGGCGCACAAGCATCACGGGCCGCTGCTTTATCGGCTCGACGAAGTCATGGCGGTGTGGTCGCGCGTGAGCGCGAAGGTGTTGCACGTGGAGGCGGTCGGCTCGCCCACACTGTCGATGCTGGCCGGCGACATCCCGCTCGACGAATACAAGGCGCGTTTCCAGGCGTTTCCGGACTGGCGCGAAAAGCTCATCGAAGACGCCGGGCACATGGTCCACCACGATCAGCCCGAGCAAGTCGCCGCGCTGATCGAGGCGTTTTGCGCGTGAGCTCACTCGGTTCGTGCGCGGCCGGGGCATTGGCCGCGCTGTCGCCGGCAGCGGCCCTTCGCCGTTAGGCCGATCCTGCTCAGGCCGGGTGTTCCGGGTAAAATACGAAGATCACTCCAACCTGAAAGCATGAACGCCGATCTCCATTGTCATTCGACCGTTTCCGACGGGCAGCTCGCGCCGCGGGAAGTCGCACGCCGCGCGCATGCGGGCGGCGTCACGCTATGGGCGCTGACCGACCATGACGAGGTGGCGGGGCAAGCCGAAGCGCGCAGCGAAGCGCAGGCGCTCGGCATGCGCTATGTGAACGGCGTGGAGATTTCGGTCACGTGGGCGTCCCGTACGGTTCACGTCGTCGGTCTCGGTGTCGATCCCTCGAATCCGGCGCTGGTCGCGGGCCTTTTTTCGACACGGGACGGCCGAGCGGCGCGTGCCCAGGCGATGAGCGACGCGCTCGCCGAACTCGGCATCGAGGGCGCCTACGAGGGGGCGCTCGCGTACGTGTCGAACCCCGATCTGATTTCGCGCACCCACTTTGCACGCTTTCTCGTCGAAAAGGGCTTCGCCGCATCGACGGCCGACGTCTTCGAGCGCTATCTCGGCGAAGGCAAACCGGGTTTCGTGCCGCACCGATGGGCGTCGCTCGAGCACGCGGTTGCCTGGATTCGCGAGGCGGGCGGCGTCGCCGTCGTCGCGCATCCGGGGCGATATAAGTACACGCCGCTCGAATTCGATACTTTGTTCGGGCAATTCCTCGATTTGGGGGGGAAGGCGATCGAAGTGGTGACGGGCAGCCACACGCCCGATCAGTTTCGCGAATATGCCGAGGTGGCGCGCCGCTTCGGGTTCGAGGCATCGCGCGGCTCGGATTTCCATGCGCCGGGCGAGGGCCGCACCGAACTTGGCAAGCTGCCGCCGCTGCCGTCCGATCTCACGCCGGTTTGGGAGCGCTGGCTGTAGATTCCCGCTGCCGCCGCGCGCGCCGGCGCACCCGCGCGTGCGCCGTGCCGTATCGCCGTTTCCTCCGGCTCACCGATCTCTCTCATGTCCCAATTCTTCAGGATTCACCCCGACAATCCGCAGTCGCGCCTCATCGCGCAGGCCATCCAGATCGTGAAGGACGGCGGCGTGGTCGCTCTGCCGACCGATTCGAGCTACGCGCTCGCCTGCCGGCTCGACGACAAAGACGCCGTCACGCGGTTGCGTCGCATTCGCGGCCTCGACGAGCGGCAAAACTTGTCGTTGCTCGTGCGCGATTTATCGGAGCTGGCGACGTTCGCCATGGTCGACAATCGTCAGTTTCGGCTCATCAAGTCGGTGACCCCGGGCCCCTACGTTTTCATCCTGCTCGCGACCAAGGAAGTGCCGCGGCGCTTGTCCCATCCGTCACGCAAGACGATCGGTCTGCGCGTGCCCGACCATGCGATCACGCTCGCGCTGCTGGAAGCGCTCGGCGAGCCGCTGATCGCGACGACGCTGATCTTGCCCCCCGACGAGGAACCGCTGAACGACCCGGAGGAAATCCGTACGCGTCTCGAAAAGCAGCTCGATCTCGTCATCGACGGCGGCGCGTGTCCGCGCGAGCCGTCGACCGTCGTCGACCTGACGGGCGAGGATCCCGTGCTCGTGCGGGCGGGGCGCGGATCGCTCGAACCGTTCGGGCTCCCCATATCATGAGCGAGCGGGGCGCAAGGCGTGCCCGGCCGCTTGTTACAATACTTCCATGAATTCCTCCTTGATCCAGACGATCGTCGTCTACGCGCTCCCGGTGATCTTCGCGATCACGCTGCATGAGGCGGCGCACGGCTACGTCGCTCGCCTGCTGGGCGACAACACGGCCTACCTGATGGGCCGCGTGTCGTTCAATCCCATGCGCCACATCGATCCGCTCGGCACGATCGCCATTCCGCTGCTGCTTTACTTCGCGACGGGGGGCGCGTTCATGTTCGGCTACGCCAAGCCCGTGCCCGTGGCATTCAGCAATTTGCGCAATCTGCGCTGGGGCACGTTCTGGGTGGCCTTGGCCGGCCCGCTGTGCAACTTCATCCAGGCCCTGATCTGGGGCGTGTTCGGCGTCGCGCTCGCCGCCATGGGCGTCGACGAACCGTTCTTCACGCGCATGGCCGCGGCGGGCGTCGGCGTCAATCTCGTGCTCGGTGTGCTCAATCTGTTTCCGCTTCCGCCGCTCGACGGCGGACGCGTGTTGACGGCGCTGTTGCCGCCGCGGCAAGCGCTTTCGCTTTCGCGGTTCGAGCCGTACGGTTTCTTCATCGTCATGGCCCTCGTCATGACGGGTATCTTGACGAAGCTGTGGCTGCGCCCGCTCGTATCGATCGGCTACGATGCCGTGACGGCCATCCTGACTCCTCTTGCATCGCTTCTCAACTGACTGACACCATGTTTCCAGACCGCATCTTCTCCGGCATGCGCCCGACCGGGTCGCTCCACCTCGGCCACTACCACGGCGTGCTCAAGAACTGGGTCCGGCTCCAGTCGGAATACCCGTGCTTCTTTTGCGTCGTCGATTGGCACGCGCTGACGACGCACTACGAGACGCCGGAAGTCATCGAAAAGAACGTCTGGGAAGTGCTGATCGATTGGCTCGCATCAGGCATCGATCCGGCTCAGGCCACGCTGTTCATTCAGAGCCGCGTGCCCGAGCATGCCGAACTGTCGCTCTTGCTCGGCATGAGTGCGCCGCTCGGCTGGCTCGAGCGCGTGCCGACCTACAAAGAGCAAATGGAGAAGCTCAAGGACAAGGATCTGTCGACGTACGGCTTTCTCGGCTACCCGGTGTTGATGGCGGCGGACATTTTGCTGTATCGCGCCTCGCTCGTGCCCGTCGGCGAGGATCAGGTGCCGCACGTCGAAATGACGCGCGAAATCGCGCGCCGCTTCAACCATTTGTACGGCCGGGAGCCCGGTTTCGAGGAGAAGGCCCTCGACGCGGCGAAGAAGCTCGGCGGCAAGCGCTCGAAGCTCTATCACGAGCTGCGCAACGCGTACCAGCAAGAAGGCGACGATGAAGCGCTCGAGCAAGCGCGCGCGATGCTGCAGGAGTCGCAAAGCCTGTCGATGAGCGATCGCGAACGCCTTTTCGGCTATCTCGAGGGTTCGCGCAAGATCATTCTCGTCGAGCCGCAGGTGATGTTGACCAAGGCCTCGCGCATGCCGGGCCTGGACGGCCAAAAGATGTCCAAGTCGTACGGCAATACGATCGGCTTGCGCGAAGACGCCGAGACCATCACGAAGAAGGTTCGCACGATGCCGACCGATCCGGCGCGCGTGCGCCGCACGGATCCGGGCGATCCCGACAAGTGCCCGGTCTGGCAACTGCACCAGGTCTACTCCGATCAAACCACGCACGAGTGGGTCCAAAAGGGCTGCCGCTCGGCCGGAATCGGCTGCCTCGAGTGCAAGCAGCCCGTCATCGAAGGCATTTTGCGCGAGCAGCAGCCGATGCTCGAGCGCGCGCAAAAGTACATGGACGATCCGACGCTGCTGCGTGCGATCGTCGCGGACGGCTGCGACAAAGCGCGCAAATTCGCGACCGAAACCATGCGCGACGTGCGCGAGGCCATGGGGTTGTCGTACTCGTGATTTTTCGGCGCGGCGAACCCATCGGCAAGGACACGCCGCGATGACCGGGCCGCAAGGGAGCGCGTCGTCCGCTTGCGCGAGCAGCGGCGAGCCGTCGCCTTGGGTGACGCGCTGGTCGCACCTCGTCGCGCCGGGCGGCGAGGTGCTCGACATCGCGGCCGGCAGCGGGCGCCATTCGCGGTGGTTCGCGGCGCGGGGGCATCCCGTCGTCGCGATCGACCGGGCGGAATCGGCGCTCGCCGCGCTGTCCGGCATCGACGGCGTGCAAACGGTATCGGCCGATCTCGAAGACGGCAGCCCTTGGCCGCTGTCCGAGGCTCGGCGCTTCGCCGCCGTCGTCGTGACGAACTATCTGCATCGTCCGCTGCTGCCTCGGCTGTCGCGGCTGTTGGCGCCGGGCGGCGTTCTGCTTTACGAGACCTTCGCGCGGGGCAATGAGACGATCGGCAAGCCGTCGAATCCGGCGTTTTTGCTCATGCCCGGCGAACTGCTGTCGGCCGTGAGCGGCCTTCTGACCGTCGTGGCCTATGAGCACGGCTACGTGGCGAGCCCGCGGCCCGCTTTCGTCCAACGGATCTGCGCCGTCATGCCCGCGCAGCCTGCTGTCGCGGGGGCTGAAATAGGGGCCGCCGCGCCGCGTTACGATTTGGCCGGCTAATCCGCTACAATCGCGCTTTCACGTTTGAATTCATCGCGTTTCATGGCTAACGGCACATCCAGCGGCACCCAAGGCGGCCTGCACATTCGCGGCAGCATTCCTGCGATCGTCACCCCGATGCTCGAAGACGGCGGGCTCGATCTGCCGGCATTTCGCCAGCTGATCGACTGGCACATCGACGAAGGCACCGACGCGCTCGTCGTCGTCGGAACGAGCGGCGAGTCGGCCACGCTGTCGGTCGACGAGCATGTCCTCATGATCAAGACGGCCGTCGAGCATGCGGCCGGCCGTATTCCGGTCATCGCCGGCGCGGGCGGCAATTCGACGCTCGAAGCGGTGGAGCTGACGAAGCACGCGAAATCCGTCGGCGCCGACGCCACGCTGCAAGTCGTGCCGTACTACAACAAGCCGACGCAGGAAGGCATCTATCGCCACTTTGCGAAGATCGCCGAATCGGTGGATCTGCCGGTCATTCTCTATAACGTGCCGGGCCGTACGGTGGCCGACATGTCGAACGAGACGACGCTGCGCCTTGCGCAAGTACCGGGGATCATCGGCGTCAAGGATGCCACCGGCAACATCGATCGCGCGGCGCAGTTGATCAAGGCGGCGCCTGCCGATTTTGCGATTTTCAGCGGAGACGATCCCACCGCGATCGCGCTGATGCTGCTCGGCGGGCACGGCAATATTTCGGTGACGGCGAACGTCGCGCCGCGCGCGATGAGCGAGCTTTGCAAAGCGGCGCTCGCGGGCGACGCGAAAACGGCCCGCGAGATCCACATGAAGCTCTTGTCGCTGCATAAGAACCTCTTCATCGAATCGAATCCGATTCCGGTGAAGTGGGCGCTCGAGCAAATGGGGCGGATGAAGGGCGGCATCAGGCTGCCACTGACGCCGCTCGAGGCGCGCTGCCACGAGGCGGTGCGCACGGCGCTCGTCGAAGCGGGCGTGCTCGCCTAAGCGTCGGGCAGCTTTGGCGCCGTCTATCAGATCGGATTTGTTGCATTCATCGACGTCGAACCGGGCATGCGCGCCCGGCGCCGTCGCAGGCGTGTGTTGCGCATCACGAAGGACCTCATGAAACGTTCCGCTTTCTCCACTCATGCCATCCGCGCGGCGGCGCTCGTGCTCGCGATCTCCACACTCGCGGGGTGCGATACGCTCAACGACTGGTTCGCATCCGATCGCGTCAATTACAAAGCGACGGGCTCCGCTCCGCCGCTGCAAGTGCCGAGCGATCTGACGGCCGACAAGACGCAGCCGCAGTACACGGCGCCTCCGAAGACGGCGGCGTTGGGCGGCTCTCCCGAGCGCAACGTGACGGCGGCGGGTAATTCGAGCGAAGGTGTGCCGAGCGCCGCCGATCCGCTCGGCATGCATATCGAACGCGACGGCGATCGCCGTTGGCTCGTCGTCGACGGACGCAGCCCCGACCAGCTCTGGCCGCAGCTCGAAGCGTTTTGGTCGGAAAACGGCTTCGTGCTGAAGACCGATACGCCGGCTACCGGCATCATGACCACCGATTGGGCCGAAAACCGCGCGAACATCCCCGACGACTGGTTCCGCCGCACGATCGGCCGCGTCATCGATTTCGCCTACTCGTCCGGTACGCGCGATCGCTTCCGCACGCTCGTCGAGCGTGGGGGCAACGGTACGACCGACATCTCGATTACGCACAGCGCCCTCGAAGAAGTGTTGACGGGGCACGACAAGACGTCCTCGCGCTGGGTCGAACGTCCGCGCAATCCGGTGCTCGAAGCCGTGTTCTTGTCGAAGCTCATGGAAAAATTCGGGCTGACCGAAGCGCAATCCAAGCAACTGCTCGCCGATGCGCGCCCCGCCGCGGCACCCGCGAAGATCGACATGAGCGCCGGCGCCACCACGCTCGATCTGACGGACGGATTCGAAGTAGCGTGGCTGCGCGTGGGGCTTGCACTCGATCGCACGAACTTCACGGTCGACAATCGCGATCGCGAAAAGGGCATCTATTACGTGCGCTATGCCGATTCCACGGAAGAACTCAAACGCGACGGCCTCTTCGGCAAACTGTTCTACAGCGCGCCGGCCAAGCAAAAGCCGGGCAAGGAATTTCTCGTGAACGTCCATTCCGCGGGTAACGGGACGCAGGTCGCCGTGCTCGATGCGAACGGCCAGGTCGACACGTCGGCCGAGGCGCAGCGCTTGATTTCGCTGCTGCACGCGCAACTGAACTAACCGAAAGTACTTTCCTCATGCGCTTTGCCAGCCTCGGCAGCGGTAGCGAGGGCAATGCGCTCGTCGTCGAAGCGGCGAGCGGCCACACCACGACGCGTGTGCTGCTCGATTGCGGATTCTCGGCCAAAGAACTCGAACGCCGTCTCGCTCGCCTTCAATGCGGCGTCGATGCCCTCGACGCCATCCTGATCACCCATGAGCATAGCGATCACATCGGTAGCGCCCTGACGGTCGCCCGCAAGTGGTCGCTTCCGCTTTACATGAGCTGGGGCACGGCGAAGGCGGTGGGCGCCGACAACGCCGATGTCGATTTGCACGTGCTATGGGGCGACGAGACGGCCTCGATCGGCAATCTGCAGGTGCTGCCCTACACCGTGCCTCACGACGCTCGTGAGCCGCTCCAATTCGTTTTTTCCGATGGAGGCCGTCGCTTAGGTGTCCTAACCGACGTCGGCACGTCGACGCCGCACATCACGACCATGTTGAGCGGTTGCGATGCGCTCGTGCTCGAATGCAATCACGATGTCCGAATGCTTGCGACGAGCCGCTATCCGCAATCGCTGAAAGCGCGTATCGGCGGCAATCACGGGCATTTGAGCAATGACGCCGCCGCAGAGATTCTGGCGGCTCTGGACAGGACCAAGCTCACTCACGTAGTGGCCGCGCACCTGAGCCAGCAAAACAATCTTCCCGAGCTTGCGCAGGCGGCGCTGGCCGGTGTGCTGGGCGCATCCGCACACGAGGTGAGGGTGGCGTCGCAGGAGCAAGGATTCGACTGGCTCAGTTGCGGTGCGGGGTAACGGTGGTGGCAGGATTGGGCGAACCCGGCGAAGGCCTGTCGGGCTATCTCAGTACGTTAGGGCAGCGGCGTGTAGCAACGGCCGACGTCTTTTACAATCGTTTCGAATAGGCAACAAAAAACCGGCTCAGCGCCGGTTTTTTGTTGCCTCGTTGCAGGCAGCAGCTTACTGGCTTGCGCCCGAAGCCGGAGCGGCCGTAGCGGCCGAAGCGGCAGCACCAGCGTCCGAAGCGGCCATCGAAGCCGAAGCGGCAGCGTCGCTCGCAGCAGCAGCGCTCGAAGCAGCAGCGCCAGCGTCCGAAGCGGCAGCAGCCGGAGCCGAAGCAGCAGCAGCGTCGCTAGCCGGAGCGGCAGCTTGGTCGCTGCTCTTGTTGCATGCAGCCAGAGCAACAGCCGCCAACAGGGATGCTACGAGGAGGGATTTCTTCATGATCACGTCCTTTTATGGTTAAAGGTAAGCAACAGCGCGAAATAATACCGGTAATGTGCTCCAACACCAACCTAGGCCGCTGGTGGGACGCACATCAGAGCGCGAATCTTCCCCACGGCTTGGGCGGAAATTATATGCACTTTCGTACCGACCGTCGACAAAGCAGGGTCAATACGTTGCCTTTCTCATACAGAATTTAACCGTAATCGATAGGCGGGCACGGCTAGCGTCATGAGAACGCGCCGACTCGTACCCAGCCGGCACGATACCACTCGTGCAGCAGCGCTGTCATCGACGGGTCGGGCGAGAGTGTTACAAAGCGTTTCCCATCGATTCGTCTCGCGTCGGCCAATTCCAGGAGCCATTTGCGCTTGCGCGGCAGGGCCGATTCCTCACCGTTGATGAAGTAGGTCCGCGCACCGTACAGCAGGGTCGTCCGGTTGTCCAGGCGCACGCCCGAGCCTTGCGCAGCCCGGACGAATGCGGCTTCGCCGAGCGGCCGGTCGGGCGAGTCGAACACCACGTGCGACTTCGGTTCGCTTAAATAGCTGCCGAGAAACGACACGATATCGCGCTCCGTCCAGCGTACGCGTGCAAGGATCGCGCCAAGCTCGGCCACGAGGGCCGGCGGTAAAGCAGCCGGATGCGCGACGGCGCTTTGATGCGGGTCGCGGTAAAGCCGCTCGCCCGCCGGGGAGCGCGCGAGCTCGCCTCGTTCCCCCAAATAGTAGAGAAATTGGCCGATGAGTTCGTTCGCGGACGGCGCGCGAAAGCCGATCGAACAGGTCATGCATTCGCCCTGCGCCACCCCATCGTGAGCGACGTGGGGAGGCAGATACAGCATATCGCCGGGTTCGAGCAGAAATTCTTGCTCCGGCTCGAAATGCTGTAGAACCTTCAACGGCAGTCCCGGTTGCAACGTCAAATCGCGCTGGGTGGAAATGCGCCAGCGACGCTTGCCTTGCACCTGCAGCAAGAACACATCGTAGGAATCGAAATGCGGACCGACGCCGCCCCCGTCGGTCGCATAGGAGATCATGAGATCGTCCAGGCGCGCATCGGGGATGAAGCGAAATCGATCGAGCAGGGCGCGCGCACGGTCGTCGTGTAGATCCACGCCTTGCACGAGCAACGTCCATTCTCGGCGCTTGAGGCTCGGTATCTCGTCCGCGTCGAAGGGACCGTGATCGAGCCGCCAGCGACCGCGCAAGTGCGACACCAGACGCGATTCGGCGTCATCGCTTTGCGCCAATTCGAACAGGGCCTCACGAGAGAGCGGAGGCTCGAGCTCGGGCATCGCGCCACGGATAAGCAGCGGCTTCTTTTGCCAATAGCGGCGCATGAACTGCGCCGGCGTGAGACCGCCGAGCAGCGGGGTGCGCGCATCGGGCGCGGGGGGAGAGGCTGACGGGGCGGCCATGCCGGCCCGATGGTCGAGGGGCCGCTTGGGCATCGTATAATGGAACCGTATTTTGGAGACTCGAATGAAAATTGCAAAGAACACCGTCGTATCGGTCGCGTACAAGCTCTCCGATGCTCAGGGCAACCTCATCGAAGAAAGCGACGAGCCGATGGTCTATCTGCACGGCGGCTATGATGGCACGTTCCCTAAAATCGAGGAAGAGCTCGATGGGCATGAGCCTGGCTTCCACACGCAGATCCAACTCGAGCCTCAGGACGCATTCGGCGAATACGACCCGGAACTCGTGAAGATCGAACCGCGCAACCGTTTTCCGGAGCCGCTCGAAGTGGGCATGCAGTTCGAGGGCATGCCCGAGGACGGCGACGATGAGATGGATTCGTTGATCTACACGATTACGGATCTGGCGGAGGACAAAGTCGTGCTCGACGGCAATCATCCGCTTGCCGGCATGGCCCTGCGTTTCGCGCTCACCGTCAAGGAAGTGCGCGAGGCGACGGCCGACGAAATCGAGCACGCGCATGTGCACGGGGCGGAAGGCATCGAAGTCGTCGACGAAGACGATGACGACGATGAACGAGACGCCTCAGGAACCCCCACCTTGCACTGAGTAGGCCGCCGGCGCGCTTGCCGGCAACGGCGGTACGTCTGACGGCGCCGGCAGCAGCGGCGGCTCTGTGGCGGGGCTGGCCGGGGCGGGCGCCGAAGGCTGAGCCTGCGGTGGCGGCGCGGGCGGCACGTTTTGCATCCCCGGAAGCGGTTCGATAGCCGGCCCCGAAGCCTCGGAGGCCGGCGTTGCCGTTTGCCGCGGCGGTACGATCGCGGCTGAACTCGGCAATGCGGGCAGCACCTTCGGCACCGTGCGCACGCTCACGCGAAACGGCGCAGGCCGATTAAAGTCGACGTCGAACGCGACCCACTGCGTGGCCGG
The DNA here is from genome assembly GCA_035492395.1 of Trinickia sp. Lineage (GTDB taxonomy): Bacteria > Pseudomonadota > Gammaproteobacteria > Burkholderiales > Burkholderiaceae > Trinickia. The sequence goes on from DATJJH010000011.1 coordinate 21,500, forward strand.
GTCGTGCGGCGCAATCGCGATGCGTGTCAGATTATCCACGCGCGAGCCTTTATCGTTATAAAGCGGCTGATCGATCGTGAACCCGGCCGCGGGCGCGTGGGCATCGTGGTGGATGACGATGACAGGCCCCCTGAACGTTTGCGCCGCTTTGACGAGGCTGCGTTTGAATTCGAGGTAGCCGTCGCGCGGGCGGTGCCGGGCAAAGCGCAGCCAAGCGAATCGGTCGGCATGCTCTTCGTATCGTGCAAAGTTGGGGTCCGCTTCGACGAATACGACGAGGGCTTTCGCGCCGCGACGCCGGGCAAATTCCGCGGCATGTTCGAGCCAAAACGACGATGCAATGGCGCGATCGTCGAATTCGCCGTTGCGGCCGCCCGCATCGGAGTAGTGATTATTGCCGCCGACGACATTGAGCCCGACAAACACCGTATCGCCCATCTCCCAACGCACGTTTTCGCGGAACGCCCGGAACCGCGCCACTTCGCTTTCGCGCGTCAGCGGGAGCGTTGGAGTTCCGAGCGACACCGTGTCCGAAAACATTGTCTGCCGCAAGAAATCCAACCGCTCCGCGGCGTCGTAGCGGCCGCCCGCTGCCGTGGCGCAGTCGGCCCAATCATGCTGGCCAGGGATGACGACAAGCGGAATCGTCGAGGCTTGCAGCAATTGTTGGCGGCGATCGTAGAGCGTGTCGGAACATCGCTCGTCCGCGCTTTTGATGTTGCCGTCGTAGACGACGAACGCACGGCGCTCGTCTAGCCCGATCGCCTCGATGAGCCGCGCGGCGGCGGCCTCGTCCGCGGGGCTGCGGATGGCGCCTGAAACGACCGCGAATGTATAGCGCGGTGCGGCGGCCGATGCCGGCGCCGTGAACAGCACGCCCCCCGCAAGGGCTGCCGCGGCGAACGTGGCGCGGCAACGCATGTTCGCCATGAGCGATGCCGCGCTCACGCGCCGCGCTCGGCGCTCTCGCGATCGCGCGCGGCGTTCGCGAGTTCGCGCAGTTCGTAGATCAAATCGAGCGCGTCGCGCGGACGCAACTCGTTCGGATCGATCTCGCGCAACCGCTCGAGCGCGGGATGCGACGACGTGTCGTTGGTTTCAGCATCGCGGTGCGCGTTCATGGGCTCGTCGGGCGCATCCTCGGCATAGACGGGCGAGGCGAACAGATCGAGCTGCGGCGTGACTTGGGCCGCCGATTGCTGTTCCAGAAGCGTCAAATGCTTGCGCGCCGCGCGAATCACGGCCGACGGCACGCCCGCCAGCTGCGCGACCTGTAGACCGTAGCTTTGACTCGCGGGCCCTTCGTCCACGGCGTGGAGAAAGACAATGCCGTGACCGTGCTCGACGGCCGACAGATGCACGTTGGCCGCCTGGGCGAACTCGGTCGGCAGTTGCGTCAATTCGAAGTAGTGCGTCGCGAACAGCGTGAAGCAACCGTTGGCCGACAGCAGATGACGCGCGATGGCCCATGCGAGCGCGAGGCCGTCGAAGGTCGACGTGCCCCGGCCGATTTCGTCCATCAACACGAGGCTTTGCTCGGTCGCGTCGTTGAGAATCGCGGCCGCTTCGGTCATTTCCACCATGAACGTCGAACGCCCACCGGCGAGATCGTCGGCCGCACCGATGCGCGTGAAGATGCGATCGATCGGGCCGAAGCGCGCGCGGCGCGCGGGCACGTAGCTGCCGACGTACGCCATCAGCGCGATCAGGGCCGTTTGCCGCATGAAAGTGGATTTGCCGCCCATGTTGGGGCCGGTGATCAAGAGCAGTTTTCTGTCGGTGCTCAAACGGCAGTCGTTGGCGACGAACTGCTCGACTTGCGCTTCGACGACCGGATGCCGCCCCTGCTCGATTTCTATGCCGGCTTCTTCGGAGAATTCCGGCGCGACCCAACCGAGCGCTTGCGCGCGATCCGCGAACGCCGCGAGCAGGTCGAGTTCGGCGAGTGCGCCCGCCACGCGCTGGCAATCCTCGATGAACGGCAGCAGCATCTGCAGCAACGCGTCGTAGAGCGAGCGTTCGCGCGCCAGGGCGCGCTCTTGCGCCGACAACGCTTTGTCTTCGAAGGTCTTGAGTTCGGGCGTGATGTAGCGCTCGGCGTTTTTCAGCGTTTGGCGGCGCCGGTAATCGTCGGGGACCTTGTCGGTTTGCCCGCGCGTCACCTCGATGTAGAAACCGTGCACCTTGTTGTACTCGACGCGCAAATTGCCGATGCCAGTCCGAGCGCGCTCGCGGGCTTCGAGGTCGATCAGGAATTGCCCGCAGTTTTCGGAGATGTCGCGCAGCTCGTCGAGTTCGCTGTCGTAGCCGCGTGCGATGACGCCGCCGTCGCGCACCATCGCGGCCGGTTCCTCGGCAACGGCGCGCGTGAGCAGCTCGACGCAGGCCGCGGGCGGTTCGAGCGCCGCGGCGATTCGCTCGAGCGCCGGCGTGGCGGCGGCCATCGCGCTAACCAGCTCGCGCAGCGCCGGCAGGGTGGCGAATGTATCGCGCAGGCTCGACAGGTCGCGCGGGCGAGCCGAGAGCAGCGCCAAGCGCCCCGTGATCCGTTCGACGTCGGCGATGCGGCGCAGTGCGGTGCGCAGCATCTCGAGGCTCGTGCCGGTGGGCGCGTCGAGCAGTGCGCCGATCGACTGCTGGCGAGACTGCGCGACAATGGCGGCCCGCGGCGGGTGATGGATCCAGTGACGCAACAGACGGCTGCCCATCGTCGAGCAGCACGTATCGAGCAGCGAGCACAGCGTGGGCGAATCGCCGCCGCGCAAGGTTTCCGTCAACTCCAAATTACGCCGTGTGGCCGGATCGAGGCCGATATATTCCGATTCGGTTTCGACCTTCAGGCTGCGTACGTGACGCAATTGCTGGCCTTGCGTCGATGCCGCATAAAGCAGCACGGCGCCCGCTGCGCCACAAGCGCTCGTGAGGCCCTCGGCGCCGAAACCGCCGAGGCTGGCGACGTTGAGCTGGTCGCATAGCCGCTGCACGCCCGAGGTGACGTCGAAGTGCCAGGCCGGGACGCGCGTGAGCGTGCCCAGGCCGCCTGGCAGGGCGTCGGCCGCGCCATCGGCCACGAGAATTTCGGCGGGCCGAATACGCTCGAGTGCCGCGCCCACTTCACCGGGGGCGACCTCCGCGAGCCTCAATGCGCCGCTCGCTAGGTTGAGCCACGCGAGACCGACGGTGGTCGTCACGCCGCGCTTGTTGTGGCCCGGACAGGCGGCGAGCAGGTAGACGTCGTTCTTGTCCGACAGCAGCGCCGCATCGGTGAGCGTGCCCGGTGTGACGATGCGCACGACCTTGCGTTCGACGGGCCCTTTGGAGGTGGCGGGATCGCCGATTTGTTCGCAAATGGCGACCGATTCTCCGAGCTTGACGAGCTTGGCGAGGTATTGCTCGACGGCGTGATACGGTACGCCCGCCATCTTGATCGGATTGCCGGCCGACGCGCCGCGCTGCGTGAGCGTGAGATCGAGCAGGCGAGCAGCTTTTTCCGCGTCTTCGAAGAAGAGCTCGTAGAAGTCGCCCATGCGGAAAAACAGCAGCGTGCCGGGATGGTCGGCTTTGATGCGCAGATACTGCTGCATGTAGGGCGTGTGCTTGGCGAGCGTGGATTCCGCCGGAGCATCGACGCTGATTTCGGTTTTCATGGGTAATCGGGGCAAACGTGTTCGGATGCGAATTTTCGCTGTCGGTCTTCGGGCCCTCGCGCAAGACGGTGAAGCGAGTTGGCGAGGGGCGGCGGATACGACCGACTCTACTTCTCGGCTGGCGTCACGTGCAGTCGTTCGAACGGCCTATCTTGGCCTTGCGCGTGAACAGAGTCGCACAATCGAACGGGTGGGGCGCAAGCCATCGAAGCGAGGTCCAAAGCAAGCCCCGTATTTTAGGGGATTCGGGGAATCGGAACCGGGGTTTTGCCCCGGCGCCTCTCAATCTTCGATCATCGCGCGCAGATCGACCTTGCGCGCATTGGCTTCGCTGCGTCGCTTGGCGAGCCAAATCATCGCGCAGACGAACACGCCGAACGTGACGATGATCCCTTGTACGGGCACGTTCGCCCACAGTAAAAGCGCATAGGCGCCGAGCATCAGCAGCACGGCCAAGTTTTGATTGAAGTTCTGCACGGCGATCGAATGCCCCGCCGTGATGAGCGTGGCGCCGCGATGCTGCAGCAGCGCGTTCATCGGCACGATGAAATAGCCGGCCAGGCCGCCCAGCACGATCATGAGCGGGTAGGCGAGGGCGATGTCTGCCGCGACGAAATGGCCGCCGAGATGCAAACCCGCCGAGGCCGGAAAGAGCCATTTGCCGTAAAACGCCATGGCGATCGCGACGAGGCCCGACGCAATGCCGACCGGCAGCACGCGCAGCGAGCGCGCAAGCGGCACGAACGCGGCTGCGGCGCCCGCGCCCACGGCGATCCCGATGCCGGTCGCGCCCTGCATGAGCGCGGCCGTCGACAGCGACAATCCCAGGTTCGCCCCGGCCCATCTGAGCACGAGCAACTGCAGCGTCACGGCCGCGCCCCACATGAGCGTCGTCACCCACAGCGCGATCTGCGCGAGCGCGTCGCTCCACAGCAGGTTGAAGCTGTCGACGAATTCGCCGACGAGCCGCTGCGGCTCGCGCAGCCGATTCTTGTAGCGCGCGCCCGTATCCGGAATGCCGATGTTGATGAGCGCCGCCGCCGCATAGACCAGCATCACGGCGAACATCGCGAATTCGGGGGCGCGCCGCGGCAGAGCCCAGTGCATCCCCGACAAAATGTGCGCCACGTAGGGGCTGATGAGCGTGCCGCCGAGCGCGGTGCCGAGTATCGTCGAGAGCACGGTCGCCGATTCGAGCCACGCGTTCGCGGCGACGAGCCGCTCGGCCGGCAAAAGTTCGGTGAGGATGCCGTACTTGGCGGGCGAGTAGGCCGCGGCGCCGATGCCCACCACCCCGTAAGCCACCATCGGATGCACGCCGACAAGCATCATCGCGCAGCCGAGCGCCTTGAGCGCATTGGCCGCGAACATGACATGACGCTTTTGCAGAGCATCGGCGAACGCGCCGGCGAACGGGGCGAGCACGACGTACGAGGTCGTGAACAAGATCTGCAGGAGCGGCGTGAACCAGGCGGCCGCGTGTTCGGCGGTGAGAAGCGCGATGGCGGAGATCAGCAGCGCGTTGTCGGCGAGCGATGAAACGAACTGCGCGGCGATGATCGTGTAGAAGCCTTTTTTCATCGGGCCGATCGTACGGTGGCGTGCTTTCCGAAAAAGGGAAGGGTAAGCAAAAAGGCGGCCGAAGCCGCCTTTTGAATCTGCGTCGCATCCGGCGAGCATCTGGGACAACGCGTTGCGGCGGAACCGCCTCGCCGCGGTACGGCAAATGCCCGCCGCCGCGTTACTCGTTGTTCGACAAGCGGCTATACGGGCTCAGAATCGGAACCATCTGCGCGTAGATCTTCGGGTTGCCCGCGACGATTTCACCGAGGTGAAGGAAGTCGGAATCGCCCGTATAGTTGCCCACGAGGCCGCCCGCTTCCGTGATCAGCAAACTGCCCGCGGCCATGTCCCATGCGCTGATGCCTTGCTCGAAGAAGCCATCGAGGCGGCCCGCCGCCACGTTCGCCAAGTCTAGCGCGGCCGCGCCCGGACGGCGCAGGCCCGTGCACGAACGCGTCATTTCGGCGAACAGGCGGCAGTACGCTTCGAGGCGATCGTTCTCGCGGAAGGGAAAGCCCGTGCCGATCAGCGCGTCGCCCAGGCGATCGCGGCGGCCGACGCGAATGCGGCGATCGTTCAAGTAGGCGCCGCGGCCGCGCGAGGCGGTGAACAAGTCGTTGCGCGTCGGATCGTAGACGACAGCCTGCGTCACGATGCCTTTATGCTCGAGCGCGATCGACACCCCGTAGTAGGGCAGGCCGTGAATGAAATTGGTGGTGCCGTCGAGCGGATCGATGATCCAGACGTAATCGGATTGGTTTTCGGAGCGGCCCGACTCCTCGGCGAGGATCGCGTGGTCGGGGTAGGCCGTTTTCAGCGTATCGATGATGGCCGCTTCGGCCGCTTTGTCGACTTCCGTCACGAAATCGTTGTGCTGCTTCTTGCTGACTTGGATCAGGTCCAAATCGAGCGAAGCGCGGTTGATGATCTGTCCGGCGCGACGGGCGGCCTTGACGGCAATGTTGAGCATCGGGTGCATAAACGGATTCCTTGTACCGCGGCGGTGCGAACGCTGCGACGGGTGAGCCATACCGCCCGGAATGCGCGGGCATTCCGTCGACGAAAGCGAATTGGAGAAGAACGATGCGCATGCGCCCGGGAGTCGTTTCCCCGATCGCCATGCACGAAGAGCGTGATTTTACCCGAGTCGACGGCGTCGAGGGCTCAAACGTTGCGGCGGCCCGTCGTCGCCGGCCGCGCGGCCTCGGCGTCGGTCGCGCCGCGGCGGCGAGCGCGCTACCATAGCGGCAGGCGGTGCATCGCCCCTCATTTCGCCGAACCCCTCGACTTTCTCTACCTTGATTCGCTCCATGTCGCACTCGCCCTCGGCTACCGTCCATACCTGTCCATCCGGTCCGCGCGGCGGCTTTACGTCGACCCTGTTCGTCCTCGTCGAACCCAGTCATCCGGGCAACGTGGGCGCCGCGGCGCGTGCGCTGAAGACCATGGGGTTTTCGCGGCTCGTGCTCGTCGCGCCTCGCGTCGCCCATGTGCAGACCGACCCCGAGGCCATCGCCTTGGCCAGCGGCGCGGAGGACGTGCTGGCCTCGGCCCGCATCGTGCCGACGATCGCCGATGCCTTGGCGAACGTCACGTGGTCCGTGGCGCTGACCGCGCGCATGCGCGAATACGGCCCTCCGCAGCTCGCGCCGCGCGAAGCGGCGGGCGAGGCGCGCAGCCATGCTTTGGGCGGCGATATCGCATTCGTGTTCGGCAACGAGCGGACGGGGCTCTCGAACGAGCACGTCGAGCGCTGCAGCGCACTCGCGCATATCCCGGCCAATCCGGCTTACAGTTCGCTTAATCTCTCCCAAGCCGTGCAGGTGCTCGCCTACGAGCTGCGGATGGCATATCTCATCGACGAGCAGGCGAACGAGCACGCGGACGAGCAGGCCGCCGACGGTTCGGCGCTCGCCGACGAGGCGGCCCGCGCTCGCGCCCCGAGCGAGGACATCGAGCGCATGTACGTTCACCTCGAAAATGCGCTGATCGCCCTCCAGTTTCTGGACCCCGCGAACCCGAAGAAGCTGATGTCGCGGCTGCGGCGGCTGTTTGCGCGCGCGGGGCTCGAACGTGAGGAGGTCAACATCGTGCGCGGGATCGCCAAGCACATTCTGCTCAAGGCGCACGGCAAGGACGATTCGTCCTCGACCTAGGCGGCGAGCGCGGGCGAGCGGCCTCGCTTGACCCAGCGCAATGCCCCTCATTCGGGCAGGGGCGATTGGGCGGCTTCAGCACGATTGACATGTTCCACATACAATCGAAGCCTCCGTTATAAGGAAATCGCCGCACGTCATATAGGCGCCCGTCGGCGCGTCTAGCCCACGGCATTATTTCAGCGAGCCCCCACCATGCTCCACAGACTTCGCGAAGACATTGCCACGATCCGTCAGCGGGATCCCGCCGCTCGCAGTGCTTGGGAAGTGCTCACGTGCTACCCGGGGTTTCACGCAATCGTTTTGCACCGCCTCGCGCATGCTTGCTGGCGCGCGCGCCGTCGCTGGCTCGGGCGCTTCATCTCGCAGATCGCCCGGTTTCTGACCGGCATCGAAATCCATCCGGGGGCGACCGTCGGGCGGCGCGTCTTCATCGATCATGGGATGGGCGTCGTGATCGGAGAAACAGCTGAAGTCGGCGACGACTGCACGATCTACCAAGGCGTGACGCTCGGCGGCACGCTGCTCACGCGAGGGGCCAAGCGCCATCCCACGCTCGAGCGCGGCGTCATCGTCGGCGCCGGGGCGAAGGTGCTCGGCGGTTTTACGATCGGCGCCGATGCGAAGATCGGCTCGAACGCCGTCGTCGTGAAGCCGGTGCCGGCGGGGGGCACGGCCGTGGGCAATCCGGCGCGCGTGATCATGGCGGCGGACGTCAAGCGCACGCCGGAGCGGGCCGGATTTTGCGCTTACGGCATCACGCCGAACGCCGAAGACCCCGTATCGCTCGCGCTGCACGGCCTGATCGACCATGCGGCCAAGGAAAGCCAGCGCGTGGATGAAATCGTCGCCGCGCTGGAAAGCCTCGGTGCGAAGCTCGACGCGCTGCAGGGCGTCGAGGGGGCGGCCGTGGACTTGCGGCGTCTATCGGCCGCGATTCAAGGCGCGGCCCCGGCCGATCTCGCGGTGGATCTCGAAGTTCGCGAGAGCGACGGCTAAGCGCCAAGGCCGCCCGCGAACGTGCGGCGTGTCAATCCAGCGTGAGCGCGTGGATGCCTTCGGCGTCGATGCGCAAATAACCGCCGCGGCGCGTGCCGTGGTCTAGGTCCCAATCGGGCAGCACCCAGCGCGTGCCGCCTCTCTCGTGATGGCGAGCGGGTTTGTGCGTATGCCCGTGGATCATCGTCGTCGTATGGCTTGCACGGAACAACGCCTCGACGCTTTCATGCGTGACGTCGTAAAGCGGCGAGGGCGGCCGGGTGCGGCCTTCCTCGCTCGACGCGCGCATGCGCTGCGCGAGCGCATTGCGCCACCTGAACGGCCAGGCGAGAAACATCAGTTGCAGCGCGCGCCAGCGCGCAATGCGCCGGAACGCCTGATATTTGCGATCGGCCGAGCACAGTGCGTCCCCGTGCGCGAGGACGATACGCGCGCCGAACGCCGTCATCACGAACGGATCGGGCAGCCAGATGGCGCCCGCGGCCCGCATGAACCGCTTGCCGAGCAAAAAATCGCGATTGCCGTGCATCACGTACAGCGCGATGCCGCGCTCCGACAGCGTATGCAGTAGGGCCGCGATGCGCGCCGCGAAGGGATCGGCGTTCAGCATGTCGTCGCCGATCCAATATTCGAATAGATCGCCGAGCACGAAGACCGAATCGGCGCTATCGGCCGTGACGCGGATGAAATGCTCGAAAGCATCGACCGTGCGTGGGATCGATGTGCTCAGATGCAAATCGGAGATGAGCAAGAGCGGCCGCGGCGCATGGGGGCGCGTGCGGCCGTGCTCGTGCGGCACGCTGGCCTCGACGTTGCGAGGCCCCGTGTCTTGCCGCGACGAGATGCCGGCATCTCGGATGACGCTCGTATTCAATCGACGACGACCGCTTTCTCGATGACGACATCGTCGAGGGGCACGTCCTGATGGAAACCCTTCGAACCCGTCTGCACCTTTTTGATCTTCTCGACCACGTCCATCCCGTCGACGACGCGGCCGAACACTGCGTAGCCCCAGCCTTGCGGCGTGGGCGACGTGTGATTGAGGAAGTCGTTGTCGTTGACGTTGATGAAGAACTGGGCCGTTGCCGAGTGCGGATCGTTCGTCCGCGCCATGGCGACCGAACCTTTGACGTTCTTCAGGCCGTTGTTCGCCTCGTTGTCGATCGGCGCATCGGTCGGTTTTTGCTTCATGCCGGGCTCGAAACCGCCGCCTTGAATCATGAAGCCGTCGATGACGCGGTGAAAGACGGTGTTGTCGTAGTGGCCTTTCTTCACGTAATTGACGAAGTTTTCGACCGACTTCGGAGCCTTGTCGGCGTCGAGTTCGAGCTTGATGACGCCGTGGTTCGTATGCAGTTCGATCATGATGAGTTCCTTTCTAAAGTGCCAAGCCGGCGTGCGCGCGGCACGCCGGCGGGGATAGCGTTATTGCGAAACGACGGTGGCCGACTGAATGACGATCGGCTGCTGCGGCACGTCGGCCATCGGCCCGCGCGTGGTGGTGGGCGTCGCCTCGATCTTCTTGACGACGTCCATGCCGGACACGACTTTGCCGAAGACGGCATAGCCGTTGCCGTCGGGGTTCGGGAAGTCTAGGCCGGCGTTGTCGACGGTGTTGATGAAGAACTGGGCGGTGGCCGAGTTCGGGTCGCTCGTGCGCGCCATGGCGATCGTGCCCATGGCGTTCTTCAGCCCGTTACGGCTTTCGAGCGGAATCGGCGCGCGCGTCGGCTTTTCCGCGTAGCTGGCGGTGTAGCCGCCGCCTTGAATCATGAAGCCTTTGATCACGCGATGGAAGATCGTGCCGCTGTACTGGCCGGATTTCACGTATTCGAGGAAGTTGGCGACGGTCTTGGGGGCTTGGCTCGGATAGAGCTCGACCTTGATGTCGCCGTCGGTCGTTTTGAGCAGCACTTGCGGGTGCGCACCAGCGGGCGTCGTTTGCGCGAAAGCGGGAGCGTTCGCGATCAGAGCGGCGCTGCCGAGCGCCAGCCAAAAGCTTTTCATGGGTGTCCTCAGCGTGGGAGAAATCGAATGAAGCCGTGCTCAGCGCGACGGCGCGATGTAAGGCTGGGCCGGGAACAGACCGTTCGAGCCGCCGAATTCGACGCTCGGCGAATTGAGCGCCGGGGGCTTCGGCGCGCTCGGTCGGACGACCGTCTTGGCCGCCGGCGCCGCCGCGGCCGGCGACACGATCTTGTCGATCGCCGCCACGCGCTGTGCGCTCGTCGCGCTCGTCGGCCCAAGCCCTTGCGCGCGCCGGTACGATTGCTGGGCGAGGCGCAGGTACAGGTCGCCCAGGTTCTCGTATGCGAGGCCGTAGCTCGGGTTGGCCTTCACCGCCGTTTCGAGCGCCGTGCGGGCATCCTCGTAGCGGCCATGCTTGGCATAGAGCGCGGCAAGGTTGTTGTAGGGCTCGGGCAGTTCGGGGTAAGTCTGCGTCAATTCCGTGAACTGACGGATGGCGTCGTCGTCGCGATTCAGGCGCGCGAGGACGGTGCCGCGCTTGAACTTCGCCTGCGCATCGCGCGGGTGCGAAGCGATGCGCGTGTCGAGTTCGGCGAGCGCGCCGCTCCAATTCCGAGCGGCGATCGATTCGTCGATTTGCGGCGTGTCGTCCGCCACGGCCGGGGACGTTTGCGCATGCGCGGTCACGCTTGCGAATGCCGCGAGCGCAAGGCCGAAAACGGAGGCTGCGGCGAGGGCCGCGGTACGGTGCATGCGGCCGCTGGAAGGTTTCATAGGCTCAAGTCGGGGTGTTATACTCCGGCCCATTCTAACAAAACGTTTGCCGGTTTCCTCGAACGGCAAACGGCCCTCCGCCAGTCGTGGTCGCCTTTCGCGCCGCTCGCATCGAAGCATTCGTGGCGCAAAGGCATTCGCACCGCGCAAGCCGTTTGCGCTTCATCGCGAAATGCCGCGAAACGCGCGTCGCCCAGTGCGGATCGCTCCAGGCTCACGCATCTTCTCTATGGAATCACTGCGCATCTACAACACGCTCGCGCGTGACAAGCAAGATTTCGTGCCGCGCCGAGCAGGCGAGGTGCGGATGTACGTCTGCGGGATAACCGTCTACGACTACTGCCATATCGGCCACGCGCGCCTGTTCGTCGTATTCGACGTCGTGCAGCGCTGGCTGCGCGAGATCGGCTATCGCGTGACCTATGTGCGCAACATTACCGACGTCGACGACAAGATCATTCGGCGGGCCGTCGAGAACGGCGAAACCATCAAGGCCGTCACCGATCGCTACATCGCCGCGATGTACGAGGACGCCGATGCGCTCGGCGTCCAGCGTCCCGACATCGAGCCGCGCGCGACCGACTACATTCCCCACATGCTCGGCATGATCGATACGCTCGTCGCGAACGGCTATGCGTATCAGGCGACGGACGGAGACGTGAATTACGCCGTGCGCAAGTTCGCACGCTACGGCGCGCTCTCGGGCAAATCGCTCGTGGATCTGCGCGCGGGCGAGCGGGTCGCGGCGAACGACGCCAAGCAAGACCCGCTCGATTTCGTTCTGTGGAAGCATGCGAAGGCGGGCGAGCCCGCCGACTGCACGTGGGATTCGAACTACGGTCCGGGCCGCCCGGGCTGGCACATCGAATGTTCGGCGATGGGTTGCGCGTTGCTGGGCGAGCATTTCGATCTGCACGGCGGCGGTCAGGATCTGCAGTTTCCGCACCACGAGAACGAGATTGCGCAGAGCGAGGGCGCGACGGGCCAGACGTTCGTCAATTATTGGATGCACAACGGGTTCGTGCAGATCGACAACGAGAAGATGTCGAAGTCGCTCGGCAACTTCTTTACCATTCGCGAAGTGCTCGCGAAGTACGATCCGGAAGTCGTGCGGTTTTTCCTTGTGCGCGCGCACTATCGCTCGCCGCTCAATTACAGCGACGTCCATTTGGACGACGCGCGCGCCGCGCTGACGCGTCTGTACACGGCGCTTAAGGACGTGGCGCCGGACGCGGCCGCGCTCGATTGGAACGAAGCGCACGCGCGGCGTTTCCGCGAGGCAATGAACGACGACTTCAATACGCCCGTCGCGGTCTCCGTGCTGTTCGAACTCGCGACCGAGGTCAATCGCACGGGCGATGCCGCCCTGGCGCGTCAATTGCGCGCGCTGGCGGGCACCTTGGGCATATTGGGCCGCGAGCCGCGTTCGTTCCTGCAACAAGCGGCGGGCGCGTTGGACGCGCAAGGGCTTGATGCGGCCGCGATCGAAGCGAAGATCGCCGAGCGAGCGGCCGCCAAGCAAGCGAAAGACTACGCCGAGGCAGACCGGATTCGGGCTCAGTTGCTCGATGCCGGTGTTGCGCTTGAAGACAAACCGGGCGGGCTAACCGAATGGCGCCGCGTATGACGACCGTGCAACGCACGTCGCGCTGATCGACTCGCCAGGCAGGAGGCAAGATGGCAACGGCCAGAAAGGCGCCGGCGCGCGCTAGTCGCAAGGGCGACGTGCGCGCGACCGCAGCGGCGGCATCCGCTGAGAAGGACGACAAGGCGGCCGCTAAACGCGCCGTCAACGCGAAGCGGCCGGCTTCGCCCCAATCCGCCGGTGCGCGCGCATCGAGCGGGGCGGGCGAGTCGAAGGCTAAAGCGGCGCGTGCGACCAAGATGAACGGCGCCGCGGCGCCCGAATCGACCGACGACATTCAAGCGCTGGTCCGAGAGGGCGACGACGGCGAAATCGTGCGCAAGTCGCGCGCGGGCAAGCGTGCGGAAGCGGCGGTGCCCGTGCAGATCGGCGGCTTGGAGCCGGCGGTGACGCGCCCCGCTTATTGGGATCGCGCTTGCGCGGATCTCGTCAAGCGCGACCGCATTTTGAAGCGTCTTATCCCGAAGTTCGGCCCCGTGCATCTCGTCAACGGGTCGGATCCATTCGTCACGTTGGCGCGCTCGGTCGTCGGGCAGCAGATTTCCGTGCAGGCCGCGCAGGCCGTGTGGGAGCGCATCGAAGCGGCTTGCCCCAAGCTCGCTCCTCAGCAGTTCCGGAAACTGGGGCAGGAGAAGCTCGTTGCCTGCGGGCTGTCCAAGCGCAAGTCCGACTATCTGCTCGATCTCGCACAGCACTTCGTGTCGGGTGCGCTGCACGTCGACAAATGGATGTCGATGGACGACGAGGCGGTCATCGCCGAGCTCACCCAAATTCGCGGCATCGGTCGCTGGACGGCCGAGATGTTCCTGATTTTCAATTTGTCGCGCCCGGACGTTTTGCCGCTGGACGACCTGGGGCTGATCCGAGCCATCAGTGTCAACTATTTCAGCGGCGAGCCGGTCACGCGCAGCGAGGCGCGAGAAGTGGCGGCCAACTGGGAGCCATGGCGAACGGTGGCGACGTGGTATATGTGGCGCAGTCTCGATGGGGTGGTCGAGTAGAGCTATTGGCAACGTTATGTCGATAGTTTCGCTCGATTCTGGCGCAGGCACTGGCGGTTAGAATACGCGCTGCCGCAAGATTCTAGGAACGAACATATGAAGACGACCTTTCTGGATTTCGAACAGCCCATCGCGGAGCTCGAAGCGAAGATCGAAGAATTGCGCTTCGTGCAGGACGATTCGGCGGTCGATATTTCGGAAGAGATCGAGCGGTTGTCGAAGAAGAGCCAGCAGCTCACGAAGGATCTGTACGCGAACTTGTCGCCCTGGCAGGTTTCGCAAATCGCACGACATCCGCAGCGCCCGTACACGCTCGATTACGTCAACGAGCTGTTTACCGATTTTCATGAGCTGCACGGCGACCGTGCGTACGCCGACGATTTGTCGATCGTCGGTGGTCTGGCCCGGTTCAACGGCCATCCGTGCATGGTGATCGGCCAGCAAAAGGGCCGCGATACCAAAGAGCGCGCGGCGCGCAACTTCGGCATGCCGCGTCCCGAAGGCTATCGCAAGGCCGAGCGCTTGATGCGGCTCGCCGAGAAGTTCGGCCTGCCGATTTTCACGTTCATCGACACGCCGGGCGCCTATCCGGGCGTGGGCGCGGAAGAGCGTGGCCAGTCCGAAGCGATCGGACGCAACCTGTACGTCATGGCCGAGCTCAAGACGCCGATCGTCGCCACGGTCATCGGCGAGGGCGGCTCGGGCGGGGCGCTGGCCATCGCGGTGGCCGACAGCGTCCTGATGCTTCAATTTTCGACGTACTCGGTCATTTCCCCGGAAGGTTGCGCGTCCATTTTGTGGAAGAGCGCGGCGAAGGCCCCCGAGGCTGCGGAAGCGCTCGGCTTGACGGCGCATCGGCTCAAGGCGCTCGGCCTGATCGACAAGATCGTGAACGAGCCGCTCGGCGGCGCGCACCGCGACGTGAAAGGCATGGCCGCCTTGCTGCGTCGGGCGTTGGCCGACACGTTGCGCCAATTTCAAGGCATGAGCGTGCCGGACCTGCGGCAGCGCCGGTTCGAGAGGCTCATGGCCTACGGCAAGTTCAAGGAATCGCTTCCGGGCGCGTAAGCAGCCTGGAGGGGCAACCGTGGCCGGGGCCTCGCCGCCGTCCCGTTTGTCCCGCCCCAATCCCCACGCACTGACGTGAAAACTTCCGTCGATTCCGCCGCCGAGCGCATCGTTCTCGATGCGCTCGGCGGCGTGTTTTCCAGCCTCCCGTCCGACGCGGTCGTCGCCGTCGCCTATAGCGGCGGGCTCGACTCGACCGTGCTGCTCGATGCGGCCGTTCGCGTGGCCGGCGTAAAGCGTTGCATGGCGCTGCACGTCCATCATGGATTGAGCCCTAACGCCGATCGCTGGCTCGCGCATTGCGAAGCGACGGCGCGCGCGCTCGGTGTGCGGTTCGATGCGGAGCAGGTGCGCATTAGGCGGGAGAACGGCGAAAGCATCGAAGCGGCCGCGCGTGACGCGCGCTACCGCGCGCTCGACGCCATGTGCGCCCGGCAGGGCGCCGCGGCGCTGTGGCTCGCGCACCATGCCGACGACCAAGCCGAGACCGTGCTGCTGCAATTGCTGCGCGGCGCGGGCGTTGCAGGGCTTGCGGCGATGGCGCCGCAGCGTATCGACGAACCGTCCGCGGCGCCGCGCGTGCGGCCTTTTCTTCATTTGCTGCGCGCTCAGCTCGAGCGTTACGCGCACTTGCGCGGTTTGCGCTGGATCGAAGACGAGTCGAACGCCGATACGCGCTACGCGCGCAATGCGCTGCGCCATGAGGTGTTGCCGACGCTGGCGACGCGGTTCCCCGGATTTCGCGACGCGTTGTCGAGGACTGCTCGGCATGCGGCCACGGCGCAGCGCCTGCTCGACGATTTGGCGCGGATCGACATGCGCACGATCGGGCGGGACGAAGGCGCCGCGCTGTCGCGCAAGTCGCTGATGGCGCTCGACGATGCGCGTGCGACGAATCTCTTGCGTGTCTGGATCCGCTCCGTGGCATTGCCCACGCCGTCCTCGGCGCGTTTGGGCGACATGCTGCGGCAATTGCGTGAGGCGCGCGACGGGCATGCCCTGAGCGTCATGCATGGCGGCGCTCGGTTGCGACTCTATCGAGACAAGATCTATTGGGAGAAGGGGGCGTTGGAGCCGCCTTCTTCGACGGGACGACGCGCGGCGCCGCGCGGCCGGGCCTTGCAGCCCAGCACCGAGCACGGGCCGGTCGGCGACGACCCATACGGTGACGGATTGAGTGGGGCGCGCGCCGCGAAGCGCACCGAGCGCCTGGCCTGGCGCGGCCAGCAGGTGTGGCATCTGCCTCAATGGCGCGGGTCGCTCGTTTTCGTGCCGACGGCAGACGACGATGTCGGTCCCGACACCGTTCCCGCGGCGCTGCTCGCCAGTGCGCCGCTTTACGCGCGGGCGCGCACCGGCGGCGAGCGCATGCAGCGTGCGGCGGCCGGTCCGGCGCGCACTTTGAAGAACTTGTTTCAGGAAATCGGCGTGCCTGCTTGGGAGCGCGACGTGCCACTCATCTACATCGGCGACACGCTGCTTTTCGTGCCGCTCGTCGGACTGAATAGCGCGGCCCTGGGGGATTTGCCGGCGTGGCGCCAACACGGCGAACGCCGGCGGCTCGAATGGCGCTTGGATTTGCTGATCGCTTGATGGCGGAAGACTCGGGGCGACCCTCGGCGCCGCTGGCGGCCCGGCTCGCGTTTTCTCGCGTCGCGCCCGATTGACGCCGGTGGTTCCATAGGCTTGTCTTTTCGCCTTCGATCAAGTACGCTCGATGGCTCGCCCGATCCGCTTTCGCAGCCGTTTGCGCGCTTTTCGCGCATCCGTGGCCTATTCACGCGCTACCCGCGCCGGCGATAGGCAATCGCAGCAGGCGCTTCGCATCCGGGCAAATCCGCGCATGCTGCACCCACGTTTTCGCAGCCATCTTTCGTCGTCGTAGCGCTCACGAGGCCGCGAGACCGAACGGCAGTCTTGCGGCGCTGCTCCGGACGCATCGGCGCGGTTTCTCTTCCAGTTCAGAACGACAATGGCACTCATCGTACACAAATACGGCGGTACTTCGATGGGCTCGGTCGAGCGCATCAAGAACGTCGCCAAGCGCATCGCGAAATGGCACAAGGCCGGGCACAAGATGGTCGTCGTGCCTTCGGCGATGTCGGGCGAAACCAATCGCTTGCTCGGTCTCGCGAAAGAGATTTCGAGCCAGCCGAGTCCGCGTGAACTCGACGTCATTGCGGCCACGGGCGAGCAAGTCAGCGTGGGCCTCTTGTCGATCGCGCTGCAGGATATCGGCGTGGAGGCCGTGAGCTACGCCGGCTGGCAAGTGCCGATCAAGACCGACAGCGCGTACACGAAAGCGCGTATCAGCGAAATCGACAACGAGCGCGTCATGCGCGAGCTCGATGCCGGCAAAGTGGTCGTCATTACGGGCTTCCAGGGGGTGGATCCCGAAGGCCACATTACGACGCTCGGCCGCGGCGGTTCGGACACGTCGGCGGTGGCAGTCGCGGCGGCGCTCGAAGCAGACGAATGCCTGATCTTCACTGACGTGGACGGCGTGTATACGACCGACCCGCGCGTGGTCGAGGAAGCGCGTCGGCTCGATCGCGTCACCTTCGAGGAAATGCTTGAAATGGCGAGCCTCGGTTCGAAGGTGCTGCAGATTCGATCAGTGGAATTCGCGGGCAAATATCGCGTCAAGACGCGTGTGCTGTCGAGCCTGACCGACCCGATGATTCCGCTCGAGGATGAAATGAAATCGGGCACGCTGATCACTTTTGAAGAAGACGAGACCATGGAAAAAGCAGTTATCTCCGGCATCGCGTTTCAACGCGACGAAGCGCGTATTCACGTGCGCGGCGTGCCCGACAAGCCCGGCATCGCCTACCAGATCCTCGGCCCGGTGGCCGATGCGAACATCGACGTCGACATGATCATTCAGAATCAGAGCGTGCACGGCAAGACCGATTTCACGTTCACGGTCGGTCGCGGCGAGTATCAGCGCGCGATGGACATTCTGGTCAATCACGTGAAAGGCCATGTGAATGCCGAGGAAATCGTCGGCGATCCGCGCGTGTCGAAGGTGTCGGTCGTCGGTGTCGGCATGCGCTCGCACGTGGGTATTGCGAGCAAGATGTTCCGGACGCTGTCGGAAGAGGGCATCAACATCCAGATGATCTCGACCTCTGAAATCAAGATCTCGGTGCTGATCGACGAGAAGTACATGGAATTGGCCGTGCGCGCGCTGCACAAGGCGTTCGAGCTCGATCAAGCCTAAGAGCGGCGCTGCCGTCGGCCCGTCGCGGCGGGTGGGACGGTGCGAACGGGAGGCGGTGCGGTAAAAAAAGTGCGCCGCATGATTTGACCTACGTAACCGTTCCCGTTATTATCTTGGTCTCGTTGCACTGCCTCCCGGTGCAGCGAACAGTTTGGGAGACGTGGCCGAGAGGTCGAAGGCACTCCCCTGCTAAGGGAGCATCTGGGCCAAAACCTGGATCGAGGGTTCGAATCCCTCCGTCTCCGCCAATAGGCGGTGACAAAGCCCCGCGAGTTCTCGGACTCGTGGGGCTTTTTCTTTTGCGAGTCTAGCTACCCCCCAAACGGTCCACGCCCGCCGAAGGGATCGAAGGGGCGTCATGATCGGCAACAACGGAGTCGTCCGTCCGCCGTGCCATCCTGGGTAGGTCTGGCGTGCCTGTGAGGCGTTCGGGTCGCTGCATTTCCCGAAATTCGATTCGAAATGGCGATCCGCGCTAGATCGGGGGGGGGCTTCCCTCGCACCGTGATGCGTAGCGGTGCTCATCGGCAACCAACCGAGAAAGGCCCTCGCGCCAGTCGTCGGAGTGGCTCTCAAATCGTTGCGTCGACCGGTTGAATCCGCGTCGTGTTAATCGGTCACACGGCTGCTCTATTTATCTTGCCTTCGATGTCGGTGCATGTCTGAATGAGCTGATCGAACGTTACGGCATCGCCGAGCAATATTGCGTCATTCAACATGGCACCGTAGTCGTCGGCAAGGGCTTTGCGCGCATCTCCTTCTGGAACGAGCCGTAGCTGTCCCTGCGCTGCGCTGGTGTAGTCGATGACTGAGCCGCTAGCGTCTTTCTCGATGAAGAAGATGGATTTGTGTAGGGCGACCATTGTCGAGACAGCGCGGTCGGAAGCGACTTCATCGAAGTGCGCGCTGCGCGCAATCGCAGCGAGATCGTGCCAGTGCCGGGCATAGCGTTCTCCGCGGATACGGCCTTGTACACAGTACACGTGTGCCGCGGTCGCTTTCTCCCAGAAAGTTCGTGCGAGGCTCATGACTAGCGGGGAAGCTGTTGGAAACGACACCTCTGGGACATGACCGTCCATGTCGCACGTGATCGGCATGATCTGATGCGGTTCTCCAGTGGCACGTGCGCCAAATTCCAGTGTGACGACAGGCGCCACATAGCCAGTCCCCTTCGCGACCGGAGGGTAACGCACGAATAACTTGTCGTTTTCTGGCCCGCCGAGCTCGACCTGTGCGTCTAGGCGATCGTGTTCCAGCGATGCCTGAATGACGGGTTGGACGTTCGTTCTGATCCAATCCGGAAGCCGGTGGCGTACGGCTTGAGTCCATTTACTGGCTCGGCTGCGGCTGGATGGCAGTTCGTCACCGTCGCCAATCAGATCCGGTATCAGCTTGCGAATGTCGTAGGTCAGGTCAATGTCTTCGGAGAAGCGATCGATGATCTTGTAGGCCTTGGATAGGGAGGTACCGCCTTTGAAGGTGAGGTCGGCGGACAAGGGCGACTCGAAGAGCGCGCGCAGTGTCCACACGACCCATACATCCTTTTCAAGCAGGTGCGCAGGACGTCCCGTTTGATCGCGCGCGTATTCCAGTGCTTCGCGCCGATCGTCCGCGCTAAGACCGAAGAAGTACTCAGCCATGCGCAGCTTCCTGACCGATGGCCTGAGCCATCCACGACGGCAGGATAGCCCGGGCAGACGTCAGCGTTTGCCATTCCGTTGCCGGAAGGGTGCGGTGCAGTGCCGCTAGAGATCTGCCGGCATGTGTCGGCCCCATCCAGGCCAGCGCGCGCACCGCGGCGCCGGCGGGCCCGTT
>DATJJH010000012.1:0-3651 GCA_035492395.1 Trinickia sp.
CGGCTCATCGTCTGCGCCTCGCCTGCGTACCTCGCGGTCCGCGGCACGCCGCGGCGGCCCGAGGATCTGGCCGATCACGAGTGCCTCGGTTTCGCGTACTGGGGGCGCCCGCCCGAGCCGGAATGGGCGCTGACGAGCGAGTGGACGACGACGAACGTGCGCGTGGGCGGCCGGTTGTCGATCAACAACGGACAAGGGTTGCGCATGGCGGCGCTGGCCGGCCTCGGCATCATTCTGCAGCCGCTCGAGTTGCTCGACGAAGACCTCGCATCCGGGCGCCTCGTGCGCGTGTTGCCCGACTACGAAGCACCGCCGTTGCCGGTGCACCTGCTGTTCTCTCCCGATAGGCGGCCTACGCCGAAGCTACGGAGCTTCATCGATTTCGTGACGGCCACGTTTGGTTGAGTGGTACGGGCCGCCGCGCGGCGGTGCTATGTATCGAAACCCATCTGCGCCCGTCCGAGCGCGGTTAAATCGTCGGCGCTCGCGCGGCCCTCGAAATCGACCTCGAAATCATCGGCCGGAAAATCGGGCGGGCTCTTGCCGTCTAAGAAGCTCGAGCGTTGCCGCGCAAGGTAGGCATCGTTCTTCGCGCAGGCCGGCAGGGCGCCGATATACATCACGTTGCTGTACCCCGTGCCGCGATGGGCGTCTTCGACGGCGTGAATGACATCGCTGTGCCAAAACACCGTGTCGCCCGGTTCCATCAGGGGGATCGAGGAAAGCGCGCGAAACAGCGGCGCGTGATAGTCGGGGTTGATCGACAACGCCCGCCCGGGTTGTGCGCCGCACAGATCGTCCTCGGCCACGTCGTCCTGCAGCGCGCGCAAGAGGATATAGACCATTGCATTGGCGATCGGCACGAGTTGCAGCGTCCCGTCGCCCGGGCCTTGGCGCGTCAGGGCCGTCCATCCTTGGAAGGTGCGGAACATCGAGCACACGGCCGGGGATGCGATCTCCTCCACCTCGGTGCGCCACGCCGCGTCGAACGGATCGTAGTCGCGCCAGTGTCCGGAAAACACATGACGATAGACCTTGCGGAAGTTGGACTCGATCCAGCGTTCGACGGAGCCCCCATCGCAATGCGCGGACAGCCCGAGCGATGCCGAACCCGGGGGCCGGCGCCGTACGCGGTCGGCGTAGACCGGTACGCGATCGGGATCGAAATGCACGCGGCCCTCGCTTTGCGTGCGCCACAGCCGGTTCAGAAAGACGCGCGCTTGCGTCAACGCCGGGGACTGCCGCGCGAGCACTTGCGGTTTGGACCAATACACGCCGTAAATTTGCGGCTTGCTCGACGCAAGCTGACCGAAGTATTTATCCTCCGCCCGGTGTGGCAGCTTGGCGTCGAGACGATTGCGCTCGACGTAATCGGCAATGTCGCGATCCCATTGATCGACGAGCGATCGATCGAACACGCGGCGAATCACGCACGCGCCGCGTGCTTTGACTAGCGCGATATGTTCGGCGTCGACGCGCTGCGCGGCGATGTCCTCGAACGCGATCTCAGGGATCGCGGATCCGCCGCGCTCGCGAAGCGCGGCGATGTGCGTTGCTTGCGCGTTCATGTCGGCCTCGACCTCGGCGAATACGTCGCGATAATTGGGCAAGCGCACGCGCAGTTCGCGCTTCGCGTTTCGGATTGCCGTGGGCAGGTGGTCGATTTTCAGCGGCATGGCCTCGTCTCCTTCACTTCGTGCATCGGTGCGTTTTAGCGGTGCTGCGATGTACGGAAGCGTACGCCGCACGCCGATTCCCGGGTGATACTATTGCGCCAATTACTTTGCGGAACCAGCCATGAAGCCGGCCTATGAGCACGTGGACTTCGGCGATCGCTGTTCGGTGCGGGTCTACCATCGGCGGCTGCCGCGGATTCCGTTCGAATGGCACCATCACCCCGAGTACGAACTCACTTTGACGATGAATAGCCGAGGCAAGCGCTATATCGGCGATTCGATCGCTGCCTACGGCGCCGACGATCTCGTGCTCGTTCCGCCGAATCTGCCACATACGTGGGCGTCGAATCGCTCGATCGACGCAGCGAGCCCCCAAGTGGCCGTCGTCGTCTGGTTCGACGGGGCATGGGTGCGCCGGTTCGTCGACGTCTGCCCCGAATACGCGGGATTGCTCAATCTTTTGCGGCGCGCGGCCAGCGGGCTCGCCTTCGACGAAGGGGCGGGCGCGCGCATGCGCGCCGCGCTCGATCGGTTGCTGAGTGCCGATTCGCGGGAACGCTTGAAAGCGGTGCTCGATGTCCTCGATGATTTGTCTGATTCGCCCGGGGCGCCGCTCGCCTCGCCGAGCGCCTTCGATGCCAAGACGGGCAAAGGCGCCCCGTCGGGCCACGAGCCCGATCAGATCCACCGCGTGCTCGCGTTGATCGAGACGGGCTATGCGAGCCCGTTGCGCCTCGCGACGCTAGCGAAAGCGGCGGGCTTGTCCGAACGCACGCTTACGCGTCGCTTCAGCCAGCACTTGGGCGAGAGCGTGGCGCGCTATGTCGCGCGCGTCCGGATCGGTCATGCATGTCGCTTGCTGACCGATTCCACGATGCCGATTTCCATCGTCGCCGCACGCGCCGGGTTCGCGAACGTCGCGAATTTCAATCGTCAATTCAAGGCGGCCAAACGGATGACGCCGGCCGCATACCGCCAGCAATTCACCGGCGCGCGGCATGTCGAGGGCGAAATGGCGGCACGGCTCACCGAGCGTTCGCCGTCGCTCGGCCAGCGCCGTCGAAGACGCAAGTCGTCATGAAGATCTCGAGGAATATCTGCCGCAGGCGATCGAAACGGTGCGCACGGACTACGCGACAGCGGGCTGACGCTCGGCCGAAAGCTTGCACTTGAGCCAACGATAGAACTGCAAGATGGCCGCTTCGCGCGGATGGCCTTCGCGCCAGGTGAAGAAATAGTCGAGAGAGGCCGGAATGCGTACGTGGCCAAGCTGCACCAGTTCACCGCGCTGCAGGTAGCCCTGCGCGAGCTGCAGCCGCGCCGTCGCCGCGCCTTGCCCGTTCACCGTCGCCTGCAGCAGCAAACCCGCATCGTCGAAGACGGGACCGCGTTCGGGTTCGTCGGCTTGCAGCCCGGCCGCCTCGAAGAAATCTCGCCATGAACGACGCGAGAAATGCAGGAGCGGCATGCTCGGCAGATCCTCCATTCGGAAGTTCGGATAACGCGCAAGCAGCGCCGGGCTGCAGACGGCGATGACCTGGTCGTCGAGCAGCTTGCGGATTTCGAACCCCGGTGCGTCCACGCGCCGGTGCCAGATGCCGATGTCAACCGAGTACGGGTCGGGCGGCGCGACGTCCGCGTGCATATGCAGCGACAAATCGATGAGCGGGTGCCGGTCGTAGAAATCGCCGAGCCTGGGAATGAGCCAGATCGATAGGAAATCCGACATCGCACTGAGCTCGAGCCGCGTCGCTCCGTGAGCGCCCCGCGCCCCGCGGCGGGCCGCGTCGAGCGCGTCGCGCAGATCGTCGAGGCTGTGCCGCACGCGCTCGGCCAATTGCGCGCCCGCCGCGGTCGGAATCATGCGCGCCCCGGCGCGCCGAAACAGCTCGACGCCGAGCTGTTCCTCGAGGCCGCGCAAATGATGGCTTACCGCGCTGTGCGTCAAATGCAATTCTTCGGCGGCGCGGCTGAA
>DATJJH010000013.1:0-12083 GCA_035492395.1 Trinickia sp.
GCCGAGCAGCCCGCCCGTGAGCAGCAAGCTCGCAAATGTCAGCGTGTACGCATTGACGACCCATTGGAGTCCGGCCACGTCCGAGTTCATCGCCGCAGCGATGCGAGCCAGCGCAATATTGACGATCGTCGTGTCGAGAATCACGACGACATAGCTCAAGCTCGTCGCCAATAACACGCTTCTTTCATATCGACGTTTCTCGTTCACGTGCATGCATTCGTTCGGGGGAAGAGTCCGTTGACTATAGGGCAGGGGACATCGAGAATGCTTCGACGCGTATCGAAGCGTCAGCAGCAATGCGAAACTTCAACGCAGTGCAACGCTTAAATCGTGCGAACCGGAGGGGCAACTTTGAGTCAGCACAACATTTCCACCGTTGCGCATCTGATCGCGGAACCCGTGCGCGCCGTCATGCTGATTACGCTGACGGACGGCCGCGCACGGCCGGCGGGCGTGCTGGCGAATGCCGCGGGCGTCACCGCGCAAACGGCAAGCGCTCACCTCTCGAAGCTGCTCGACGGCGGTTTGCTTCGCGTCGAGAACAAGGGGCGTCACCGTTTCTACAGCCTCGCAGGGCCACACATTCCGCGCGTGCTCGAAAGCCTCGCATCGGTCGGCCCGGTCACCCCGGCATGGCGCTCGCCCGTCAACCGCGGCGCGCGAGAGATGCGCTTCGCGCGTTGCTGTTACGACCACCTGGCTGGGCAACTTGGCGTGGCCCTCACGCGAGCCATGCTGACGCGCGGCTATCTCGCCGAGCGCAACGAATACGAGTACGAATTGACGCCTGCCGGTCATTCGCTGTTGCTGCGGATCGGCGTCGAGCCGACCGGCGCATTGTCGGCCGGTGCTGTGCAAGCACACCGGTGCCTCGACTGGACGGAGCGGCAATACCATGTTTCTGGGCCGCTGGGCGCGCAGTTGATGGACACGTTTTGCGTGCGAGACTGGATCCGCCGCAGTCATGAAACCCGTGGGGTCATCGTCACGCCGGCGGGGTGGGATGCGCTACGCGAATACTTCGGGATCGAAGTCGACGATCTGCAAGCGTCTCGCGCCGGCTCGATCGATCGCTCGGAAAACGCCTGACAAGACCGCGAGTGGCGTGCCCGGACGGCACTTCGTCGTGGCTCGCTTCGCCGCGGGCGCCTAAGCTTTCTCCATGACAAGGCGACAGTGCAAAGGGCGGTTGGCAGCGTAACCGCTTGCGCCCGCCTCGGCGGCACGAGATATGCTCTTCCCATGCCGTGCCCGCTCCGCGGAGGACGTCATGAACCACCCGCACCGCTCTTTCCCTTCCGTCGGTACGCTTGCGCGAAGCGCCCTTGCATGCGCGCTTGCCGCTGTGTGCGCGTCATGCAGCGGCGGAGGCGGCTCATCGGGCACGCCCGCCCCTAGCGGCAGTGCGGGCGGCTCCGGCGGCTCAGGGAGTTCCGGCGGCGGCAGCGGTATGGCCTCGGCCGCCGACGTACTCACCTATCACAACGACTTGGCGCGCACGGGCCAGTATCTCGCCGAGACGACCCTCACCCCCGCCAACGTGAACGCGGCGCATTTCGGCAAAGTGGCGTTTCTGCCCGCCGACGGCAAAGTCGACGCGCAACCCTTGTACGTGGGCAATGTGCCGATGAGCGGCGCGACGCACAACGTCGTCTACGTCGCCACCGAACACGCCAGCATCTACGCCTACGATGCCGACACGAACACGAAACTATGGCAGCGTTCGCTGCTCGGCGGCGGCGAAACGACGAGCGACGACCGAAGCTGCAGCCAAATCACGCCCGAGATCGGAATCACGGCGACGCCGGTCATCGACCGCTCGCGGGGCGCCAACGGTGTGCTGTATGCCGTGGCGATGAGCAAGGACGCGAATGGCGGCTATCATCAACGCCTGCATGCGCTCGATTTGTCCACGGGCGCCGAAGTTCTCGGCGGCCCCACGGAAATCGCCGCCACGTATCCAGGCACCGGCGCGGGCAGCACGAACGGCGTGACGGCATTCGATCCGAAACAATACGCGGAACGCCAAGCGCTGACGCTCGTCGGCGGCAACGTCTATCTCGCCTGGACCTCTCACTGCGATCAAGGCGCGTACGCAGGCTGGGTGATGGCGTACAGCGCCGACACGCTCGGGCAGACGAGCGTGGTGAACGTCACGCCGAACGGCAGCGAAGGCTCGATTTGGATGAGCGGGGCCGGCATGACGTCGGATGGCGCTTCGCTTTATTTTCTCGATGCGAACGGCACCTTCGAGACGGCGCTGAACGGCGACGGCTTCCCGTCGAATTCCGATTTCGGCAATACCTTCTTGAAGCTATCGATCGCGCCGCAGCTCGCGGTCGCCGATTATTTCGCTCCCTTCGACACGGTGGCGCAATCGAACCAAGACGTCGACCTCGGCTCGGGTGGCGCGCTGCTGCTTCCCGACATGACCGATGCGAGCGGCACGACGCGCAAGCTCGCGGTGGGCGCGGGCAAGGACGCGAAGATCTACGTAGTCGAGCGCAATGCGATGGGCAAATTCAACAGCACGCGCAACGCGATCTGGCAGGAAATCGACGGACAGCTCGACGGCGGCGTGTTCGCTATGCCGGCCTACTATGGCAATGTCGTCTACTACGGCGCGGTCGGCGACAACCTTAAAGCGTTCCCCATTGCATCGGCCAAGCTCGCGACGACGCCCAGTTCGAAAAGCCCAGGTACGTTCCCTTATCCGGGCGCGACGCCGAGCGTGTCGGCCAACGGCGCGCAAAACGCGATCGTCTGGGCCGCGCAGAACGGCAGCGTGGGCGCGCTGCACGCTTTCAACGCCGGCAACCTCGCTCAAGAGCTGTACAACAGCAATCAGTCGGGCACGCGCGACACCTTCGGCGCGGGCAACAAGTTCATTACGCCGATGATCGCGCACGGACATGTGTACGTGGGGGCGACGGACGGCGTCGCGGTGTTTGGGTTGCTCAATCCTTGAGCGCAAGGCTCCGGCGGCGGCAGCTTCCGTGCGCCAATCCGAACTCGATTGAATGTTCTATCGGCGCTGACACAAGGTGATTGTAAAATTGCCGTTTCGTCCGGCAAGCAGGTCATGCATGCCGATGCGCGCCCATAAAGGAACACCGCCCCATGCATCAACGCAACGCTTTCGAGAAACTGCTCGAGTTTTCTCTTTTCAAATCGCGCTGGCTGCTCGCGCCGTTTTACGTCGGCCTCGTGATTTCGCTCGCCATGCTGCTCGTCGCCTTCGTCGGCGAGCTCGTCCATGGGCTGAAGGGGCTCTTAACCGCCACGCCCGAGCAGATCATCCTCGCGACGCTCGGGCTCATCGATCTTTCGCTCGCGGCCAACCTCGTCGTCATCGTGATTTTTTCGGGTTACGAGAATTTCATTTCGAAGATCGACACGGGCAACAGCGAAGATCGGCCGAGCTGGATGGGTACGCTCGATTTCTCGGGTTTGAAGATGAAGCTGATCGGCTCGATCGTCGCGATTTCGGCCATTTCGCTGCTGCGCGCGTTCATGAGCCTGACCGAGCAGGACATCTCGCTCGACGAACCGCGCTTACGCTGGCTCGTCGTCCTGCATCTGACGTTCATCGTTTCGGGCGTCCTGTTCGCGACGATGGACTGGATCGCCGCCCGCACCGGCGCTCATTGAGCGAGAACCGCGCCGCCGCGCAGCGCCTTCCTATGAGGCGTGATGCGCCACGATGCTGACTTGATTGCGGCCTGCGTGCTTGGCGTCGTAGAGCGCCTGGTCGGCCTCGGCGACCAGCGCGGCGACGCCCGTGAGCCCCTCGGCCGCGGCGCAGCCGCCCACGCTCACCGTCACCCTCAATGCGCCCGACGACAGCTCGAGTGCGCTCTGCTCGATCGCATGACGGATCTTCTCGGCCACGACGGCCGCGCCGGCTTCGTCGCAATGCGGCAAGACGACCATAAATTCCTCGCCGCCGTATCGGCCAAGGACGTCGCTGTTGCGCAGTTGCGGCGAAACGGTCGTGGCGATGTTGCGCAGCACGGCGTCGCCCGTCGGGTGACCGTAGGTGTCGTTGATGCGCTTGAAGTGGTCGATGTCGAACAGCAGCACCGCGAACGAATCGTGATGGCGCGACCAGCTGTTGTATTCGGCCTGAAGACGGCGATCGACGTGGCGCCGGTTGTACAGGCCCGTCAGAGCATCGCGTTCCGACGAATCGCGCAGCGCCTCTAGCGCGACCTCCCGCTCTTTCCATGCCACGGCGAGCTCGGTCACATCGGCGATCGTCACGCACACCGCGACCACTTCGCCATTCTCGATCAGCGGCATGAATGCACAGTCTTGCTGCATCAAATCGAGCGAGCCCGTGATCGGGCAATCGTGCTCGAACGGCAGCAGCCACGACCGGTGCTGCCACGACGAAAACGAGCCGCTGTGCAGCAGGAAGACGGTATCGAATTTGCGCTTGAGCCACGCGCGCGGCAGATCGGGAAAGCAATCGAAGAAGCTGCGGCCGATCGCTTGCACAGCGGTGAGGCCGCTATGCTCGTCCATGAAGCGATTCCACAACACGATGCGGTAATCGCGATCCACGGCGAAAATGCCGAGCCCGACGCGCTCCAATGCGAGCTCGCTCAAGCGAGCGGTGCCAGGGATGTCCATCTGCTACGTCGACAAATCAAAAAAAATCAAAGATTGGCGAGGAAACCGTCGAGCGCCGCGACGAGCGATTGCACGGCCTTGGCAGTCATCAGCGTCAGCAAGTGCGAACCGAACACGCCGTCTTCGGTCTGCAAGTTCACTTCGAGCAAAAGCGCCCGGTCCCACGGCAGCTTCGACGGATGCAAGACTTCCTCCAAGTCGAGCTGCTCGCCGATCAGGCGCGGCGGCGTGAAGGTCGGCAATTGCTCGAGCTGTTCGAACAGGCCCGTCAAGCACGCGCCCGCGATCAGATTCGCGACGTCGGACAACACTTCCGCGTCGGACATATCTTCGTGCTCAGCTTCATCCTGCGCATCTTCCGAACGGAAGACGAACTTCATATGAGCGGCGCTGCGGCTGTCGAACAGGGAAATTGCCTCACCGGCGATATCGCAGCGAAAGCTTTGACGCAACGCCGTGACCGGCTCGGAGAAATCGAGCATGTCGCGCACCGCCGAAGGCAGCGTGTCCGTGTCGACCATGCGGATGCGCGGCACCGACAGGTGCACGAAGCGCCCGAGCAGCGCGGCAAGACGCGCGCCCGCTTGGCCCATGCCAATGTTCGCGATTTCTTGCAGCGCGTCGCGCTGATCTTCGGTGAGAATCGGCTCACTCATACAATCCGTACTCTTTCAGTACCGGCAACAGCTTCGCGCCCGTAACGGGCTTATCGATGAAAGCGACGGCGCCGAGCGCTTTCACGCGCGCTTTCGCTTCAGGCTGAATATCGGCGGACACGACGATCACGAAGCTGTCGAGCCCTTCCGAGCGCACGGTCTCGAGTACGTCGAAGCCTGTCATGCCGGGCATCGTCAAATCGAGAAACATGACCGACGCTTGGCCTGCGCGATAAGCGGCCAGCGCATCGGTGCCGTTGGCGGCCTGCGTTATTTCGACGTCCCACGCTTCGGGTAAAGCGTTGATCAGCAGTCTGCGGGCGAGCGTCGAATCGTCCACGACCAAAACGGGCAGTCCCATATTCGGTAATTCCTTCATAACCACGTCCGGTATAACGGCGAGGCGCGGTCGGATCTGAAGTACTTATAAACCCCAACGCAAAATTCACTCCCAAAACCCGCAAACGTTAGCGGAACGTTTTCGATGAAGGGCTTGGCGATACAAAGCCGTTTTTTTCAGCTTATTAGGGCCGCAGCGCACCGCCGCGCTGAGCAGACGGTGCGGCAATGCCTCCACGATCATTCGGAACCGAGACGATCATGGAGGCGAACACGAGGGCAAGCGTCTTTATTCGATCGCAGCGCCGGTGTGCGTTTTGGCTTGCGCCTGCATCGCGTCGTGCGCGGCTTGCGCCTTCATACCGGCCACTTGCTCTCGGAACATCGGATCGACGTCGGGATACGACGCATCGGTCACGAAATCGAGTCCGTTTTGCCTCGCTTCGATCAACTCCTGATAGACCTGCGCGCGCGTCTTCGTTTGCGCGAACGCGCTCGACGAGATCACAGCGGCAATGGACATGGCGACGAATGCAAACTTCTTCATGGCGGCTCTCCTACGAGTGAAAGGGACTTACGCCACGAGGAACCAGCGCGAGCGCGCGTTTATTCCGCGTTCTTCATCGATCGGCTTTGACAAAAACAACGCAAGCACATGTTCCGCTTGTTATAATTCGATCACACGTCCGCTATAAAAGTAACGTCCGCTCATTTGATTCCGTTCGCACGATGCGGCGCTCATTCAAAGAACCCATGGTCAAAACCGATCGCCTGCGCATGCTCGCCGACGCCCTCGCCAAGCACAGCGTCATGCGCTTGCGCGATGCGGCCACACTGCTCGGCGTGTCGGAGATGACGGTTCGGCGCGACATCGCCGCGAACCCCGAACGCTTCACCTATCTCGGCGGCTATATCGTCAGCGCCGCGAATGTCCCCAACGCCATCGGCTATTCGCTCGAGCAAGAGCAAGATCACTTCGCGCAAGCCAAGGCGCAGGCGTCGGCCCACGCGGTGCAGCTCGTCGCCGACAGCGAAACGATCTTCATCGATTGCGGCACGACGCTCACCACACTCGCGCGCTTGATTCCGGCGGACATGCAGGTCACCGTGGTGTGCTATTCGCTGAACATCGCCGAGATCCTACGGCGCATGCCCAACGTGCGAATGATTTTGCTCGGTGGGGTGTATGTGCCCTCGTCCGATTCGTTCGCGGGCGACGAGAGCCTCGATATGCTGCGGCGAATGGGCATCAACAAAGCCTTCATCTCCGCGGGCGGGATCGACGCCGCGCGGGGCGTCACGTGCTGGAATTTTCACGAAGTGGCGATCAAGCAGGCGGCCATGGCGAGCGCCGTCGAACGTCATCTCGTGGCCGATACGAGCAAGTTCGGCGTCGTGAAAGCCGTGCGCTTTTCGCACGTCGACGAGTTCGATTCGGTGATCACCGAGAAAGGGCAAGAGCCGCGCAAGCGCGGCGCGTAAACGCCGCGAGCCCGTCACGGCGCCCTTCGGCTAGCGCGGGCCTACGCCGATGCGCGAGCGCGGGGCCCGCGGCCCGCGCTAGCTGCGCCGGCGCAGTGCGAACAGCACGCCCGCGACGAGAATGAACCCGCCCACGATGACCTTCTGCCATGTGCTGGGCACGCCGACGAGAATGAGCGTGTTGTCCACGAGCGTGACGAGCGCCACGCCGAGCAGCGTCCCGAGCACGCTGCCGCTGCCGCCCGTGATGCGGGCGCCGCCTAGGATCACGGCGGCGATCACGTCGAGTTCGGAGCCGACGAGGTCGAACGGATTCGCGAGCCGATTGTTCGAGACGTGCAAGATGCCGGCGACGCCCGCGAGCAGCCCCGTGTAGCCGAACACGAACAGATGCACGGCGCGCACGTTGTAGCCGAGCCGTTCGGCGATCGCCAGGCTGCCGCCCATCGCGTACACGGCCCGTCCCATCATCGTTCGATTGAGCAGCCACCAAGTCAGCACCGCCGCCGCTGCGAGCGCGAGAACTGATACCGGCAGCACGGCGTCCAGGCCGTCGACGGTGCGATAAGCGATCAGCGGAATACGGCCGAAGCGATCCATGCTGTGCGGGATATTCATGAAGAACGTCGTGCCGACGAAGGTCAGCAGCAGGCCGCGATAAAGATATTGCGTGCCGATCGTGACGATCAGCGAAGGGGCCTTCAGCCGATGCACGAGCAAGCCGTTGATCACCCCGAGCAGGACGCCGCCCACCGCGCCGACGAGCAGGATCAGCCAAAACGGCGCGTCGGGCCACCACGCGAACACGGCCTTCGTGATCGAATACATCGTCAACGCGCCGATCGCGGTGAAGGACACGTCGATGCCGCCCGAGGCGAGGACGACGAGCGTGCCGAGCGCGAACAGCGAGGTGGTCGTGGCCGAATGCAGCAGATCGAACAGCGTCGCCCATTGCAGGAAGCGCGGGTTGATCGCCGCGACGACGATGCACGAAAGCACGATCAGGCCGCCGGGCAGCCATTCGGGGCGGCGCGCGAGCTTCGCGCGCCAATCGAGCGGTCGGCGACGCTCGGCCGGGCCGACGGTATCGGGAGAGCTCATCGTCTGGTTCATGCTCAACTCGGTGTGACTGCGACTATGACTATTCACGTTCATTCGTTCGGCCGCGGCTTCGTTGCGCATCACGCCGCTTCCGACAATAGCGCACGATACAGCGCGGCCTCGGTCAAGCCTTCCGCACGGTATTCGCCCGTCATGCGGCCCTTGCTCATCATCAAGATGCGATCGCAGTTCTGCAGCAGCTCCGGCAAGTCGTCGCTGATCAGCACGATGCCGATGCCGCGCTCCGAGAGGCCCTGCATGATGCGGTAGATGATGTCCTTCGAGCCGACGTCCACGCCGACCGTCGGCCCATGCAGGATCAGCACGCGCGGATCGATCGCGAGCCAACGCCCGATCAGCACGCGCTGCTGGTTGCCGCCCGACAGCGATTGAACGGGCTTGTCGATATCGGGCGTCGCGATCTGCAGATCGGTCACCGTCTGCTGCGCGAGCGCGCGCGCCCGTTTGCGATCGAGCTGGCCGAAGCGGTCGCGCAGGCTCGATATCATTGCCGTGACCACGTTGTCCCGAATCGATTTGTCGAGAAAGAGCCCCTCGCTCAAGCGATCTTCGGGTACGTAGCCGATGCGATGGCGCTTCGCATCGGCCGGCGTCGCCAGCGTGATGCGCACGCCGTCGAGCGCGATCGAACCCGTATCGGCCGGAGCCACGCCCGCCAGTGCGCGCGCCAGTTCGTTGCGCCCCGAATCGAGCAGGCCCGTGACGCCTAGAATCTCGCCGCGATGCAAAGCGAACGAAACGTCGCGGAACTGGCGGCCTCGTCCTAGCTCGCGCACGGCGAGCACGACGTCGCTTTCCGCCTCGCTCGGCGGATGCGTGCGGTAGCGCGAATGCGCAAGCTCGCGGCCCGTCATCAGTTCGCTGATCTGCGCCTTCGTGTAATCGGCAATAGGCCCTTGCGCGACCTTTCGGCCGTCGCGCAGCACGATCACCTCGCCGCCGATCGCATAGCATTCGTCGAGCTTGTGGCTCACGAAGAGCACCGTCACCCCTTGCGCCCGCAGGCTCGTCAAAACCTCGATGAGGTTCGCCACTTCCTTCTGCGTGAGCGAGGTCGTCGGTTCGTCCATGATCACGAACTTCGCCTCGCTCGCGATGGCGCGCGCGATCGCGACCAGTTGCCGCGTCGCGAGCGGCAGCGCCTCGACGAGCGTCGATTGAAACGGCGCGTCGGACGGCAAGCCGACGGACGCGAGCGCCCGCGCGGCCCGACGCGCCAGCTCGCGCCGATCGAACGTGCGCGCAAGTCGCCCATCGTGTTCGGCCAACTCCGAGGTCAACGCGACATTTTCCGCGACGCTCATGTTCGGCAGCAGCGACAGGTCTTGATACACCGTTTCGATGCCCGCCGCGAGCGCCTCGAGCGGCGTGAGCCGCGCATGACGCCGGCCTTCGATCGCGAGTTCGCCTTCGTCGGGCGGCTGCGCGCCCGAAATGATCTTGATCAGCGTGCTCTTGCCGCAGCCGTTTTCGCCGAGCAGATGGTAGATCTGCCCGCGCTCGAACGTCAGGGTGACGCCGCGCAGCGCATACACGCCCGTGAAGCGCTTATGCACGTCGATCACTTGCAGCAAGGGTTCCGACACGTTTGCACCGTTCATCGATGGACTTCCGCTCGCATGAATGCACGTTGGGCGCGCACGGCCGATACCGGATGCCGTGCACGCCTCGCCGTCGTCAGAAGTTGTATTGCTTGTAGTTCGACTTGTCGACGCTGACCCAGCCTTGCCCGCGTACGATGACGCCCTTGCCGGGGCCCTTCGACACCGTCACCTTCTCATAGCCCGGCAAGCCGAGGTTTGCGCCGTTTTCGACCGTCTTGCCGTCGAGCAACATCTTGGCGATCTTGTTCATCGCTTCGCCGGCGAGCTTCGGATCCCAGAACGCGATGCCGTTGATCGCTCCGCTTTCCAGGTATTTGCCGGCTTCTGTCGGCAAGCCCGTGCCGTACACGCAAACCTTGCCGACGAGCCCCGCTTCTTCGACGGCGCGCCCGATGCCGAGCACGTCGAGCGAGGACGAACCTTGGAAGCCCTTGATGTCCGGGTGCTTGCGCAGCACTTCCTTGGCCTGCTCGTAGGCATGCTCGCCGTCATTGTTCGTCTCGATGTTGGTCTCGACGAGCTGCATCTTCGAATACTTCTTCTTCGCGTTGTCGATGCCGCCGTTGGCCCACTGCACCTGCGAGCGGCTGCCGAGCGAACCCACGAACGTCGCCCATTTGCCTTCCTGGTGCATGCAGCTTGCGAGCCGATCGTTGAGCGCGGCGCCGTAGGCCGAGTTGTCGAACGCCTCGACGTCGACCATCGTGTTCTTCTCGTTGTCGGCCTCGTGCGTGACGACCTTGATGCCGCGGTCCATCGCTTTCTTCAGCGCGGGCTCGAGCGTGGGCGGATCGTACGGAACGACCGCGATCGCACTGACCTTCTTGGCGATCAAGTCCTCGATGATGCGCAACTGCTGCGCGGCGTCGGCCTTGCCGGGGCCGGTCTGATAGACGGTCACCCCGGGGGTGTTCTTGCCGAATTCCTTGACGCCCTCGTCCATGCGGTTGAACCAGCTAATGCCCGTCACCTTGACGACCGTGACGATCGTTTGGTTCGTCGCCGCCTGCGCGGCGAAGATGACGCCCGCGCCGAGCGCGCAAGCCGTGAGCGCGAGGCTCGTTCGTTTCAGCTTCATCTGCGTTGTCTCCTTCCTTGTTCCGCATCGCCCCTCGTTTGCGCTGACGGACGCCCGAGGCTAGGCGCCCGCCGACTGCCGAACCCGTTGCCGCGTCACCGTCGATCCGTCTGTCCTCGCGCCGTCGCACTCGCGCGGGAGAAGCCGAAGATCGCGCGCATGCGCTCGCCGCCCGCGAACGCGAGCGAGACAAGCAAGAGAAACCCCCAGGTGCAGTCGCCGAAGAACTGCGAAACGCCGAGCAGATTGAACAGGCTGGACAAGAACTGCAGGACCGTCGCGGCGAAAAACACGCAGACGATGCGACCGTATCCGCCCGCCGGATTCACGCCGCCCATCACGGCGATGAGGATCGCGATCAGCAAGTACGAATTACCGTAGTCCCACTTCGCGCTGAGGGTGTGCGACACACTGACCAGGCCGGCCAGCGACGCCAGCACGCCGCACATCGTGTAGGTGGCGATCAGCATGCGCGCCTGCCCGATGCCGGCATAGAAGGCCGCACGCTGATTCGTGCCCATTAAGTAGAGCCGCAAACCGAAGGGCGTGCGCTTGAGCAGCCAGCCGAGCACGAGCACGGCGACGATGAAGATGCAAAACGAGATCGGCACTTGGAAAAACGAGCCGTTGCCGATGTCGGCCAGCGGCTCGACGTAATCGACGTGCACCGACGCACCGTTGCTCAGGGCGACGGCGAAACCCGTGAACAGCAGTTGCGTGCCGAGCGTGCAGAGGATCGGCGTGAGCCGCAGCCGCGCGATGATCAGACCGTTGACCAGGCCGCCGAGGAAGCCCATGGCCACGACGATCGCGCAAAACAGCGCCGTGTAGGCGACGGGAGAATCGTCGCCGCTGATGAACTTCGGGACGACGAGCGCGGCGACCATCCCCGAGAAGTTCGCAAGCCCGACACCCGATAGATCGATGCCGCCGTTGCCCGAGAGCATCGACAGCATGATGCCGAGCGCGAGCAAACCGACTTCCGGCAATTGCGAACCCATCGACTGCAGATTGTCGATGTCGATGAATTGGCCGTGCGAGAGCCAGATCGCGACGACGACGACGAGCACGTTCACGCCGAGCAGGAAATTCAACTGCCGGTCGCCGAACCATTTGCCGAGTACCAACGAGCCTTTCATTGCAAGCCCTTCCCTTTTGCTCTTTTGC